>SVFS01000099.1 GCA_015056725.1 Lachnospiraceae bacterium
TCAATAAAATCCTGAATTACCGTTTCATAATCAGCATTTTTTGTTTCGATGAAGAAATACTGGTTTAATTCCTGGAACATCGTAAGACATTTTATGGTAGACGGATTATAAATATCTACAAGTGTCGCATCGTCACCGTTTATTCCGCCAATAGACATGTCACGACCTGCAAATGAATAATTATATAAAATGTCGGAAACATCCCATTTAAAGATACCCTCTACATTTTCAGGTGCATCATAGGAGTCTGAAAATGCAACCAGTGTATCTACTGTAGTCGGCATATACGTCTTTACACGTTCTGCAATCTGCTCCTGTGTAAAAACCACATCTGTAGACTGTGCCTTGCCCTCTTCTTCAACGTTTCCGGCTTCCGCATCTGCCTGAGATGCCTCTCCTGCTGCCTGATCGATTTCTGCCTGCATCTGTTTCTGTGCAAACTCTTCCAGATAAGTCTTATTATATAAAATGGCGCAAGTTTCATAATAAAACGGGTATGCAACCATCTTATCCTTATAAGTAACAGCTGCTTTCGCTGTTTCTGCGAAGCGTTCCGCATCATTTAATAAATCTGTATTGGTAATTTCTGATGCAAGTCCCGACAAATATGCTTTCTCAAGAGAATCATTTGTAATCATATACAAATCCGGCGTTTGCACTTCATCATCCAATGTAGCCGCATTGATTGCTTCCAATACCTCTGTTTGTGGCATTAATGTTAATTCTACACGTGTACCATATGTCTCATAATAACTGACTGCTGACGCATTTAAATAATCTGTCAACGCTTCATCCGTATACCAGAACTGTAACGTATCTTTTTTCTTACTGCTTTTTAAAAAAGATTCCTTTTGTTCTTCCTGGCTGAGCTGTATTCCACTCTTTCCAACATAAAAAACACCCGCGAGAACTGCCACAAGTATTATAATTGCATAAATTCTTTTCTTTAAACTCATGAAATATCCTTTGCTTTATCCATTGCTTTATCAAGCTTTTCACACATTTCATCAATATGCTCTTTTGTCAAAATAAGTGGTGGAAGGAAACGGATAATATTCGCTCCCGCATTAATGAGAATCAAACCATTTTCCAAACAGTCATTTAAAATCGGTCCTACAGGCTTGTTACAAACAAGTCCCTGCATCAGTCCCAGTCCACGTCTTGTTTCCACAAAATCATATTTCGCTACGAGTGCATCTAATTTTTCCTCCAGATACGGAGTGATTTCCTGCACATGTTCTACTATATTGTTTTCTGCGAATAAGTCAAGCACTTTTGCAATCGCAGCACATGCTAAAGGATTACCGCCATAAGTTGTTCCATGATCTCCCGCTACCAGAGAATTCTGCGCTACTTTCTCTGTCATTAGGAATGCACCCACCGGAATACCACATCCCACTGCTTTGGCTACTGTCATAATGTCAGGCTTCACGCCATAATTCTGCCATGCAAACATCTTTCCTGTACGTCCCATTCCACACTGGATTTCATCTAAGATAAGAAGAATATCTTTTTCTTCACAAAGTGCTTTCACTTTGTCCATAAATTCCTGTGACGCCGGATAAATACCACCTTCGCCCTGCAATGTTTCAAACATGATTGCACATGTCTTATCCGTCACATTTGCAAGTACAGAATCAAAGTCATTCATATTCGCAAATTTCACATGCCCAATCATCGGTTCAAACGCTTCACGATAGTGCTTATTTCCTGTTACGGAAAGAGCTCCCATCGTACGTCCGTGGAAAGAATGCTCCATTGCGATAATTTCATGGTCCGTCTGTCCATCTTTTAAGTAAGCATATTTTCTAGCCGCTTTAATTGCGCCTTCTACCGCTTCCGCTCCGCTGTTTGTGAAGAACACACGGTCAAGTCCTGATACTTCTTTTAATTTCGTTGCAGCGTCTACTGCAGGTACATTGTAAAAATAATTAGAAGTATGCAGCAGCTTATCAATTTGATTTTTTAACGCCTCATCATAATCTTTATAATGATGTCCAAGGGCAAACACACCGATTCCCGAATAGAAATCCAGATATTTCTTTCCCTCTATGTCATACATATACATGCCTTCACTCTTATCAAAGACAATCTGATACCGGTTATATGTATGGAGCAATGCCTGCTCCGCCTGGTCAATATATGTTTTCATATCGTATCTCTCCTAAAACACTTGCTACATTTCTATTAGATTTCTTCATCCTTAATAATGGCTGTTCCGATACCTTCATGTGTGAAGATTTCCAGAAGCAGACAATGCAGGATACGTCCGTCTAAGATATGTACACGGTTTACACCATTTTTAATGGCACTTGTACAGTTGTTTAATTTCGGAAGCATACCGCCACCGATAAATCCATCTTCAATTAAAGCATCTGCCTGACTTGCTGTCAGTCTGCTGATAAAGGAAGATTTGTCGTTAATGTCTTTATACAAACCTTCAATATCTGTCAGGAATACAAGCTTATCTGCTCCAACTGCTTTTGCAATCGCACATGCAGCATCATCTGCATTGATATTATAAGTCTGGAATTTATCATCCAAACCGATTGGAGCAACAATTGGTAAAAAGTCATTTTCTAAAAGATCATAAATTACATTTGCATTGACCTCTTTTACATCCCCCACAAAACCAATGTCCTGACCGTCAGCATATTTCTTTTCTACTTTGAGAAGTCCGCCGTCTTTTCCGCTGATACCGACCGCGTTAACGCCAAGCTCCTGAACCATTGTTACAAGACTTTTGTTGACTTTATTAAGTACCATTTCTGCAATTTCCATTGTCTCATCATCAGTCACACGAAGACCGTTAATAAACTGTGCTTCTTTTCCTGTCTTCGCTACCCATCTGCTGATTTCCTTACCGCCGCCATGAACGATAATCGGTTTAAATCCTACGAGTTTTAACAAAGTCACATCCTTAATTACATTTTTTTGAAGTTCTTCGTTGCTCATAGCACTTCCGCCGTATTTTACAACAATAATCTTTCTGTTAAACTGCTGAATATAAGGAAGTGCTTCGATAAGCACCTCTGCTTTTTTCATAATTTTATCCATGTCTTTCTGCTGCATGTCTTCTCCTCCTTAGGCGTTAAATGCCGTAATATTCTTATCATTCAATGTAAAATCATAATAGTTCAAATCTTCTCGCTTTGTCCATCCGATTTCTTTCCAAAAAGCATTTCCGATGTCATTCTGTGTAAAGGCAATCAGCGAAACCTTATTAATTTCCTCTGCTTTTAACGCCTCCATACAAAATACTACCATTGCTTTTCCAATTCCCTGCATACGATAGTCTTTATGTACACACACATGATACAAACATCCCCGTCTGCCATCATGTCCGCAGAGAATCGCTCCTACGATGCTTCCATCCACTTCTGCTACCACACTGGTCGTTGGATTTCTTCTAAGAAAACGTTCTACGCCCTCTCTGGAATCGTCAATACTTCGGATACCAAAGCCTTTAATCGTCATCCATAATGCTTTTACCGC
Organism: Lachnospiraceae bacterium; assembly: GCA_015056725.1. Taxonomy (GTDB): domain Bacteria; phylum Bacillota; class Clostridia; order Lachnospirales; family Lachnospiraceae; genus 1XD8-76. The sequence continues at coordinate 3,496 of SVFS01000099.1, forward strand.
TTCATAATCAGAAGCAGTCATTACACGTATTTTCATGTTTCTTTTCCTATCCTTCTTGTAAATTCAGCTCTACAAGCAAGTTTTTCTATAAAATAAACTTCACAAGCAAATTCTATTTTCTATAAATTCAGTCCCTTGTCTTCGTCGCATCCAAGAATAATATTGAGACACTGAATCGCTGCGCCACTGGCACCTTTACCTAAATTATCAAACTGGGAAGAAAGTACAATTCTGTCTTCATTTCCTGTTACAAAAATTTTGAGTCCATCCCAGCCGGAGCAAGCATTCCCTGCAAGCATATTACCTACACCTGCTTCTGCATCAAGCGGCATTACCTGTACGAATTTTTCTCCTTTATAGAATTCTGTCAGCATGGCATGTACTTCTTCTACCGTATGTGCTTTATGAAGCATGTGTGTATAAAGCTGCACACTCATTACCATACCACTATAGTAGTCACATATAATAGGAGAAAACAGTGGTTCTCTGTCCAGTCCTGTTATTTTTTTCATTTCTTTTAAATGCTTATGCTGCTGAGTCAGGGCATACTCTCTCGGTGCATCAAAATCCGTTGGTCTGCCTTCTTCTTCATACGCTGCAATTACTTTTTTACCGGCTCCGCTATAACCGGAAAGTCCAAATGCACTTACCGGATAATCAGACGGTAAAATTCCTTCCGCAATCATCGGATATACCAGAGAAATAAATCCTGTCGCATAGCAGCCGGGAACAGCTACTCTCTTACCGTTTTTAATGTTATTTCTATGCTGCTTGGACAATTCCGGAAAACCATACGCCCAGCCTTCTTCCGTACGATGTGCTGTAGAAGTATCTATAATAATTACATTTTCATTTTCTACAAGAGAAACGGATTCCTTTGCCGCTACATCCGGCAAACATAAAAAAGTAATATCCGATTCATTAATTAATCTTTTTCTTTCATTTACATCTTTTCGAAGTTCTGAGGAAATTTTGAGAAGTTCAATATCATCTCTTCCTTCAAAACGTTCATATATTCTAAGACCGGTTGTGCCTTCACTTCCGTCAATAAAAATTTTTTTCTTCATATTATAACTGTCCTCCGTTTCTATCTTCTCAGACCATCGTTTCATTATCGCACTATTTCCCTGCATTCGCAAGGTTGTGTTTCAGATATGTTCCTTATTTAAAGAAAGCCCGCGTTTTTTCATCCCTACATCCGTCTTGCTTTGGTTGATTATACATTTGTTTTGCATATTATGCAAGTATTTTGTGTATTTTATGCATAAATATTCATGTTTTTTGCATATTTTTGCATAAAATAAGTATTGCAATTCATATTTAGTTGATGTATATTGTTTTCAGACGTTACAAAAAACAACATTTACCATAAACAAATCATGAAAAGGAGTACATAATTATGAAAGAAAAAGTGATTTTAGCGTATTCGGGCGGACTTGATACTACAGCTATCATCCCTTGGTTAAAAGAAAACTTCGACTATGAAGTAGTTTGCGTATGTATCGACTGCGGACAGGAAGAAGAACTTGACGGACTTGATGAAAGAGCTAAATTCTGTGGTGCTGAAAAATTATACATCTTAGATGTAACAGATGAATTCTGTGACGAATATGTAGTACCATGCGTACAGGCTCACGCAGTATACGAAAACAAATATTTATTAGGCACATCTATGGCAAGACCTCTTATCGCTAAGAAGCTTGTAGAAATCGCCCGTAAAGAAGGCGCTGTTGCTATCTGTCACGGTGCAACAGGTAAAGGAAATGACCAGATTCGTTTCGAGCTTGGTATCAAAGCTCTCGCTCCTGATCTTAAGATTATCGCTGCTTGGAGAAATGACAAATGGACAATGGATTCCCGTGAATCCGAAATCGAATACTGTAAGGCTCACGGTATCAACCTCCCATTCTCTGCAGACAGCAGCTACAGCCGTGACCGTAACATCTGGCACATCAGCCATGAAGGTCTTGAATTAGAAGATCCTGCTCAGGAACCAAACTACGACCACTTATTAGTACTTGGCGTATCTCCTGAAAAAGCTCCTGATGAAGGCGAATACGTAACCATGACATTTGAAAAAGGTGTTCCTACGAGCGTAAACGGAAAAGAAATGAAGGTTTCCGATATCATCCGTACATTAAACGCTCTCGGCGGCAAACACGGTGTAGGTATCATTGATATCGTTGAAAACCGTGTAGTAGGTATGAAATCCCGTGGCGTATACGAAACACCGGGCGGAACAATTCTTTACGAAGCTCATCAGCAGCTTGAAGAATTAATTCTTGACCGTGAAACATACGCAT
>SVFS01000016.1:0-40393 GCA_015056725.1 Lachnospiraceae bacterium
ATTTCCACTATAGGTAAATTCTATTGCATACTCTTTCCAATCCGCTGAATCTACTTTTTGCTTAATTTCTGCACCACCATAATTTTTTACCCCAATATAATGACTGCCACTGGCACTATCTGTACTTAACTTTGCCCATACTTTGAACTCATAAGTCATGCCTTCTATCAATCCCGGCACATCCTGTTCCAAAGAAGAATCGTTTTGATTTAATTTAGCTGATGTATTTCCGGAATGACATTCTTCCTGAGATTTTGCAGACCCATTCCATGAAAACCAGTTTCCGGCATGAGAATTCCCATTTGCAGCCTCAAACTCCCTTGCATCCTCAAAAGCAGGATTTACAAGTAAATTCGTATTCTCATAAGCAGATGCAGCTTGTACTGTTGAAAAAGTATTTACCTGCCCCAACACATTCGTAAGAAACATTCCCACCATCAATCCAAAAGCTAACATACGTTTTAACCATTTTTTTGTTCTCATTTTCTTCTCCCTCATGTTAATTCTGACTTTGTATTATCTCAATCTATTTATTCAGGTTCGCCTGACACACTTTTCTCCATAAAATCCAGCCCAAACTGAACCGGATTGTTTTTGGCCACAATTGAAATCAGCTCCGGAAACAATTCTTGTTGAATATAAGCAGAAATTGCTGCTTCCCGATTACTTTCAAACCCTTCTTTATTGTAGATGATTTCTTTTATGACTACCTTTCTATTACCTTCTAAATGCACATCTTCATAACACTCCTGCTCTTCACCACTTGCTAAAAAATCTGCCAAACCCGGATCTGCATCTGCCAGAAAATTAAGTTGGTTTCTATCCACAGTTACAGTCTCTGTTGTCCCCTGCACACTCTCTTCATAAATTACCGTTTCTCTGATATGAAACTTTTCCTTGTTTTCTTCATAATAAATCTTTGCTTGTTGTATAATATACTCGTCTATATGTCCTTCTAAATAAGAACGTAATGCTGCCTCCACAGTATCTTTCCTATATTGAAAAAATTGCTTCAACGTAAACTGTTCCAAGCCGTAAAGTGCCTCTCCCTTTTCTTTCTTTACTTTCCTTACTTCATTTTCCTGCTCCATACGCATTTTCAAAGTTTCATAGGAATATGGTTCACACAATTGTAACTTATTGGCCAGATGAAAAAGTGCATTCACTTCATTGGCATAATCTCTTACTTTTTTCTCCATTTCCTCTGCTGTCAATTGTTCTGTATTCTCACGTTCTATAAAATATGTATAAAACTCATACTCTTCCTGTCCTATTTCCCTCTGATAACCTGTAAATTCTTTGACAGTCCCAAGTATATTTTCTTTTGTTTTTTCTTCCTTTTTGGCACAACCTGTCAGCAAATATAAACCAACACATAAGAACAATAAAATGCTAAAACCTTTCCTATATTTTACTGTTTTGTATTTCAAAATAATTCCTCCTGATAAGAATTCATATTGTGCATTCCTAGTGTGCTGACATGTTCATATTTATGCACGTGTCAGTACACTGGTTTTATTCATGATCTGCGCTCAGTTTATAGCCGAGGCCCCAAATGGTCTTTATCAGGTTCCCTTTTTCTCCCATCTTACTTCTCAATTTTTTTACATGGGTATCAATAGTTCTGGCATCACCAAAGTAGTCATAATTCCATACATTATTCAGAATCTTTTCTCTGGAAAGTGCAATCCCTTTATTCTCCATAAAATATGTCAGAAGTTCAAATTCTTTATAACTTAATTCTATATTTTCTCCATCAATCATAACCATATGAGCATTCTTATCTAGAAAAATACCGGCATATTCCAAAATCGAATCCTCTCCCTGTTTCTGGCTTCTTCGTAAAATCGCCTCAACTCTTGCCACTAGAATTTTAGGACTAAATGGTTTCGCAATATATTCATCTACTCCCATTTCAAAACCTTTCAGTTCGTCTCTTTCATCTCCACGGGCTGTTAACATAATAATGGGAACTTTGGATAACGCTCTAATTTCTTTGCATACTTCCCAGCCATCCATTTTTGGCATCATCACATCCAGAAGTACCAGAGAAATCTCCTTATTTTCATAAAATTTCTCCATTGCCTCGCAGCCATCTGCTGCCTCTATTACACAATATCCGGATTTCATCAGAAAATCTTTAACAAGCTTTCTCATTCTGGTTTCATCATCTACTACTAATATTGTTATTTGTTCCATTTTTTACTCCATTTCATTACAATTTTTTATCATTTTTATTATAATGAATAAATATGTTTTTTATGTGAATAAATTACTCTTCGGCTTATTCTAATCTCAATTCTGCCTCTTTTTCACGAATTACAGCTTCCCGTTCTTCAAGTTCTTGTTGCCAGATAGAATACTCATTTTCAATTTTATACTTATAATTTAGAATATTAGTATTGTCTCCAAACAAAGTAAGCACAAACATCCCAATAACCAATACAACTAACACTATATTCGCCCATAAAGAAACCCTTAATATTTCTTTATTATCGCTTTTATTTTCTTTAATCTGAAATACACGAACCGGTCGCACGTCTGCTTCTTTTGAAAAAATCTGATACAATGGAATTGCCCCTATATTCTCTTCCGGCATTCCTCTTTTTATCATTTCTGCTCTCATTTTCTTTAAAAATTCAAACCCTACAGGCGTTTTAAAAATTCTGTCTTTCACAGCCTTATTATATATTTTTAATGTGGTCTGAATATCATCATAATTGATCTTTGTTTCTAAATATTCAATTGTTTTCTTCTCTTCCTTCGCTAATTTTACATCTGCATCGTTACCATAAAGGTAACCATCCACAACTAAACGTTCTTCATTTTTCATAACATTCCATCCCGCTCTTTCTCAACAAATTTATGTCACACTTTTCTATATTTCTAAAACAAAGTATACCACAATTTCTGTTCTATGAATATAATAAAGAGTTCTTCCTATACGATAAAGAGGTTGTTGCAAAATGCAACAACCCCTTATATTTCTTAATTCACTTAATTATGTAATTATTCATCTAACAACTTAAACTGCTCTACCATTGCTTTTAAGTTTTCAGACTGTGCCAAAAGCTCTTCACTGGTTGCAGAAGTTTCCTGTGCTGCTGCCGAGTTATTCTGAACAACATCTGCAATCTGTTCAATTCCTAAACGAACCTGTGCCATAGTTTCTGCCTGTTCTCTGGAAAGTTCACTGGTTTCCTGAGATGCATTTGCAAGAATCTTAATACCTTCAATAACTTCTCCTAAAGCAGTTGTAGTTCTTGCTGTGATTTCATTACCATTGTTAATTTCCTGTAAGGACTTAATAATTAAATTCTTAGTATTGATTGCTGACTGTGCACTGTCTGCTGCTAACTTACCAATCTGATCCGCAACTACTGCAAAGCCTCTTCCTGCTTCTCCTGCCCTTGCAGCCTCAATAGACGCATTCAAAGATAAGAGATTGGTCTGAGATGCAATTTCTTCAATTTCACCAATGATACTTTCAATTTCTTTGGAAGTATAAGTAATTCTTTCCATTGCTTCTGTAAGTAACTGCATTTCTTCATTACTCTGTTCTGCCACATTTGCAAAACGCTGTGCATTTTTATATGCTTCATCCGCTTTCTTAGCACTGCTTTCCGCTGAATCAGCTACATTTTCAATGGTTGCAGTTAATTCTTCTACAGCTCCTGCCTGACTGGTTGCACCTTCGGCTAAAGTCTGTGCACTTTCTGCCATCTGCTGTGCACCTAAAGCTACCTGTTCTGCACCATCATCAATCTGATGCATAGTATAACTAAGGTTTGTCTCGATATGTCCAATAGAATCTCTGATATTAACAAAATCTCCACAAAATTCTACAGCTGGTTGTACTGTAAAATCTCCGCCACCGATTTCTTTAAGACCCCAGTCAATACATTCAATATATTCATTTAACTTGGCAACCGCCTGATTGAAGTCTTCTGCCATTTCACCAAATTCATTCTTATCCAAAAGGTTAACTTCGATATCCAGCTCACCTTTTGCCAGTTTCTTCGCTGCTTTTTGAACTTTTTCAAGAGGTTTCGCAATATCCAATGCTGTATATCTTGCAAAAATCATACCTACCGTAACTGCTGCCACAAGTAATACAATTACAATAATTCCCAATACAATACAAAAAACATTCAAACTACCAGAAACACTGTTTCCCATTTCCACATTCATGGCCAACAGCTTTTCTGCCTCTTCTACGATTCTATGAGCAATGGTGCCTGCCTCTCCCTGCAATAACAAAAAGGCATCTACACCTTTTCCACTTTCATCTAAGGCAATAATTTCTTTTCTCAGTGCATGATACTCTTCCAAATCTGTTATCATACTCTGTACAATTGCCATTTCTTCTTCTGATTCCAACTTGTCATACATTGCCTGAAAATAATGTGCAATCTTCGCATCCGCTTCTTCCAGTTCTGCTTTCTTAGTGGCAATGGCATCTTGATCTGTTAAGCTGATAATATCACGAATCAAAATACGTTCTTCATTCAAATATGTAGCGTAGTGCCCGATATCTCCCTGAATAAAACCATTCAGTTCCAGTGCAGTAGAATAACGTGCATTAATCACAAATAAGAAAATTGCCGCAACAATTGCTGCAACACTGGACAATCCCACCACGATTCCAAAACTGATTGTCATTCTCCTCTTAACACTCATATTTCTCATATTTTCCATCATTTTCTTCATAAGGTACCTCCAGTAAAAATTATTTAGACTTCAATATTTTCCCCTATTTTTTTCTAGTATAGCACTTTTCTTTGAATTTGGAAATAAAATTTACATTTTTTATTGATTTTGTTGTTATATTTATGAATTCCCACACAAAAAAAGCCCGAAAACATACTATTTCCAAGGCTTTATAAAAATGGACCAGACGGGAATTGAACCGGTCAAAATGTATTTTTAGTAAATGTTGATTTTAAGCCATTTCTTGTCAATCCCTTGTAAATACTGCATTCTTGATTATCAATATGAATAATATTTTTTTGATTTCAAGAGCAGTTTGCCACCAAATATAACACGATACAACACGAAATGCAACACGAATTTTAATTATAAAATCCTGCATACCCTATCCCATCGTTGCCCAGGTATTCTTTCCAACCACACCGTCTTTTGCGATTTCGCAATAACCTTGCCATTCAATAACAGCCTGTTTAGTCAAGACTCCAAAGATACCATCAATGGCTCCATGATAAATACCTTTCAATGAAAGAAATTTCTGCACTTCTTTTACATCCTCACCCCGGCTTCCCATTCGTAACACCGGCTTGTTCTGACCGCTCAAACCTGCTGATATACCACTGTGGCTTTCCGTAGCCACCATTTGCCCTTCTGTTTTCACCGGGGTAAGGAATAAAGCCTGTTCATCTTTTCTTCGTTTTACAAGCCCGTTTAAAGTTCTTCCTCCGGCTTTGGTATAAAGAAGAATCTTCTCAGCAATCACTTCTAGACTACGATTCTTGCACAGCGTTTTCAGATTTCCAACACCACAATTAAAGGTAAAAGAAACCAGTGCATCAAACTGGTTCTGGTTTAACTTTCTTCCCAAAGCATTGACCGCTCTCTCAGAAGACTTACAATCCTGACGAAGATATTCCTCTGCCTGTGCCTGGGTGATTCGCATTCCCTTTTTTACTCCGGCTGTATGTCCGTAACCTATGGTCCACTTTCCTGCCGGACACAGATAGGCTGTCAAATGACAGCCCTCAAATTTCTTGATTAAATTAATTCCCTTTTCTGATATATTCATTCAGCACCTCACATCCTTTGGCAATTGCATAACAACCAATCCCCAATATACTTCCTGCTCCAATTACTGCCAAAAATACAATTATTCCCCACATTCTCTACTCCTCCTGTACTTCCGGAAGTCCTCCCAGACTGGTTACCACAGACAAAATACCTGATAATGCAGATGCAGAAAATACCATTTTCCAATCCACACTTCCCATTGTAGCTGCCGTTCCCACAGTTGCTACAAAGGTCTGTGCTGCTGTTTTCACCGCTCTTACCGCGGCTGCCTTAATCCATTTCTTTGTATCTACCGATACACTAAAAACATTGTTCTGAAACATTTTTCTTTCCTCCTTATTTAAAAATAGTTGTCACAATATACCCCATCAAGCCACTAACCAAAGCGGTAATAATAACAGTAGTCAAAGTGTTCCAGTGTTTCGCCGGCTCATTTTCCAAAACCTCAATCCTGGAAAAAATTCTTTCCTGTGTTTTCCGGTAACGCTCCTGCTCCTTGATCATGCTCTGCATATTGATGGCAAGCTCCTTCACAGACAAAGCCAGTTCCTGAATCACTTGTGTCTGTTCCTCCAAATCATCTACCCGATGTTTTAAAGAACCAATCTCTTTTCCATACTCTGCCAATTTTACAGCCATTTCCTGCTCTGTCATTTTTCTGCTTCCTCCTTTTCCTGATATAAAAAGAACCGGAGACTCCTTTTACAGAAGTTCCCGGCTCTTTGGCTCTAAAGAAAATATTTAATTGTTTAATACCTCCTCCACTGCTGTTTTCCAGCGTGGCGGCACATCCTCAATTGTCATCAGACCTTTTTTAATTCTTTTCACATAGAAATTCACCATAATTATTCACCTCCGATAATTTCCGCCAATTCCACAATCGCTCCATCCTGAATTTCCTGCCCCACTTTCAGTGCTTCTACTTCTTCCCTTAACAGCTCCACTTCTGTTTTCTGTCTTAACTTGAAACGTGTAAGAATGGTTCCATCTGCCTGTACCACTGAGGTTTCGCTTTCAAGAACAAGGTTGGCATATTCTCCAAGTACCACATCTTCACTGTTTCTAATCTGCACAGCTTTGAGATTTTCCATGGTCAGTAAATCCCATGTGGCAATCATCTCTTCCTTTGTGGCTGATACCACCATCATATCCGACAAACCGGAACCTGTTTCGATTTGTATTTTGTTTTCGTCCTTTAAAACCAGATATTCCATTTTCTTCTTCCTCTCTTTCTATTTATTGACTGCACCATATCCCTGCGCTGTTTTTTCTCCGGTATTCAAATACTGCATATCCGGATTGATTTCAAAAAATTCCTGATATTTTCTCATATATCCCGGATTCACACTTCCTCTTGCGATTTTCTCCAACCACTCTTCATAAGATTTGGTTATGTAGTGATTTAACTGATAAAACCCGGTTACTTTTTCACTGTCATGCTCCAGGTGCTTGCTATTCAATCGTATTTGCGGAACATAGCTTGCAAAATGACTTACCCGGTTAGACTGTGCAAAGAACTTTCCGCCATGTTTCTCTTCTCCCCAATCGGTTTCCACAGTGAATCGCTCTCTTACCGGAAGAGAAGTTTTTTCCTCCTGTCCGTTTGCTGTAAAGTGTTTCCACAAACATTTCACACTGGAATATGCAGCATTTTCTTCCAAAAACTCTTTCAAAGTTTTATTCTGTTCTTTGATATGAATGAACTCATCCACATCCATACATATAAACCATTTCGTTTCCGGTCCATAGTTCTGCAGCCAGTCGTTACAAGTATCCTGCTGGGTATGTGTGCTAGTTTTCCACGGGATAATTGTCAGCTTGTCCAAATATCGATATTTGATCCTCTCCAAATATTCTCTAACTGAGACAACGGACTCATTATCATAAATGTAGAAATGTTCCACACCCATTGTTTCAATGTGATAATCCAGCCATTCTTCTATATAATCATTTTCATCACGAACAGCTGTTACAACGGAAAGAAAATATTTATTAGACAGTTCCTTTTCTTCCTTTTCAAATTTTTCTACTACTTTCTTTTGTCTTTTTTCTTCATACCCGGACCAGTAATCTTTTTTTCTTTGTAAAATCTCCTCCAACTGCTGCCGATTCATTCTTACGGTGGCTGCTGCCTCTTCCGTAGACTTTCCTTCCAACACACAATCCATGAAAATCTTCTGTTCTTTTGCTACTTTTTCACGATAACTAAACTCCTGTTTTTCCAGTTCGTCTATTTCCTCGTTTTCACTGTCCTTTTCTTCTTTTTCTACCATTATTCCATCTTCATAATACAGTTTCTTGAAATCCTTCTCATTTCGTAGTTTCTCAAACTCCTCGTCGTCTATGATAATAATGTCTTTTGTGATGGTTGGAATAATTGTATTAAATCCCAAAACTTTCCCTGTTACTTCGTCAATAATCAACTGTACCATTTTTTCTTCCTCCTATGGCATCAAATCAATTTCTGATATATGAATATTTCTGGATGTAGCCGTCAACTTAAGATATGCAGCTCCGGATGCAACCCCACAACTGTTAACGCTGACCCCAGTTAAGGTCAATGTAATACTCTGACTATATGGAGTTTCTATTGTTGCACAGTTTGTATATTCACCAGAGCAGTCGTTCGTTTGGGAAGTAGACAACAAAACATCTGCTACAAAAGGTTTTGCAAGATAATAGTCGCTCGGATTTACCACATATCCCATAATTCTGAATAAAAATAACGCCTCATAATTTCCCGAACCTCCGGAAACTACATTGCATCCTATATTACAACCTGCTGCATGAAAAACTCCGTTTATAACACTCTTTACATAATCACTGTACTCGGTGAATAAAATCTGGTGATAATCATATAGACAAAAGTTTCCTCTTACTAATGGTAATGGCGGTAACACCGCAAGCGTTTGAGTTGTAGTTCCAGCCCTTTTTACATAAATATTGGAACTATAAATATTATTAAACGGTTTGGAAATTGTACCTATATCTATCGAATACCCCGATAAAAGCGGTATCAATGCTCTATACTCCATCTTAATACCATACCGCTCATAATTTGAGGCAATAATCGCATTCTGCGTCCCCATATATCTCCAATATGTACCATCATAGATAAAAGAATGATACACTCCGGAAGGAATATAATACATTCTTGTTCCATCCATGTAATACATTGCTTTTGCACCCGTGGAAGATACATTTAAGGTAGCTGAACTGGAAGTATTGGTATAAGAAAACTTCACATGTACAACGGCTCCTACTTTCAAATTAAAATCAGAAATCGTCACAACTTTGTCTGCTGTGGATGCAGATGTAGTGCAGGTTCCGACATAATAATCATTACCTGCACCGTTTTCTTGCAAAGCTGTGATTTTGTCATTCAGTTCTTTACCCATAGTGGCATCTAAAGGACTTCCGACTATTGTGGTAAGGAGGTTTGCAATTGGTGCCACATTTGGTACATTATCTAACCCTATCTGCTCTTTGGTGACGTTATGAGGATTATTTGCCCGGTCTAAGTGGTCATAATATTCTGTATATCTGTCACGTACTGCATTTGCATACGTTTCTGCTTCTGCACCATAAATTTCCGCTTTATTTGCTGAGTCTCGTGCCTGCTCTTTATAGTATTTTGCATTGTCCGTATCTTCTCCATCTCTGCTTCCGGTACCACCAGCTGCATAACTCTTTGCTAATATGGCATTACCTTCTGCATCCACAAATAAAGTCTGTGTATCTCTTAACAACTCACTAATGTCCTTTAAACGCAAAAGCAAAGTTTCCGGTGCTATACTTATTACCCTTAAATCCAATTCTTCCAATGCCTTACTTATCGCATTCAGATTATCCGCATTTAAAGCCGGTGGCATATCATTTTGAAAATCTATTCGCTCATATAATTTATCCATTTCCTTCCTCCTAGAAAATATTCAGAGTGCCGTTAATATAACTATCTGCCAAACTCTGTATCCCTTTCATTTGTCTCTGAAGTATATAGGTGGTATATGTTCCATTATCAGTGGGTATTTCAATTTCATCACCCGTTTCGAGAAAAGGAAGTCCCACACACCACATTTCAAAAGGAAACCATGTCATATTCTGCATTTTTTCAATCATATTATCTGCATAAATTCCAACTTCTTCCTCAGTCCATACAAAATTTTTAAATAGCCAGTTATCAGACATATGATAATCTGTATTTCCATCATTATTAATGGTCCGCTGAAGTACTTTCTCAATTTCCGCACCTTCTGCATCCACGGTTTTATAGGTAACAATTAAATATCGAAACTTCTTCACATTATCATTTTCCACCCATAACTGCTGAAATGTACTTTTTTTAGCTCTGATAGACAATCCCTTAGGATACAAATCTCTTTCCGGATACAAAATTTGCGCCGGTAAAAGTCTTTTATTATTCAATTCCACTCCACTAAATAAATCTGTTATTCTATCCAAACGCCCAAACAAACATCGCGTTTCATACACTGCTGATTGTAATTTTCTAATTGTTATATCTGATAATTCTTCCATTACCGCAGATGTCAGCCTATACTTCTCTATTGGTGCTAATATCTTATGAGTGCAATCAACGACATTCACTTCTGAAATAAATTGTTCATATAAATTATTCATTGTTTCTCTTTCTGCCTCCGTAATGTCCGGATCCGAAGAGTTTCCACCTGTTACCTTTACCGGAATAGTTATAGATACCCCTTTCCTTATATTCGTAATGTAATCTGTTATCACATCCTCTTCCGCCTTACCAAACTTTAATTCTAAAATTTTTTCTCCGGAAGTTGATATTATGTCTGCACCCCCTCCTACAGCTCTTGCACCATTAAAATTTGTTTTTGCATATTCCTCAAACGAATACACTTCACCGTTTGCTATCGTATAACGTGATGCTGAAACAATACCTTTATCCTTTAATTTCTGACGTATCTGTTTTGCATAGATACGAAAAGAAAAAAAATCATCTTCACTAAATCCCTTAGGTATAATATATCCATTGACTGTATGAATATAATAATATCCTCCCGTAGTCGTTCCGTCTGCATATGCTACCGGAACAGCAATTTTGTTATAACTACGTCCGGAAATTGCCGCACTATATTCTGTCTCCTCTTCAAATACTTCTTCAATTGAATATCCTTGAAGTAACATTTTAAGTAATGTGTGTACGGATAATTTATTAGTTACACCACACTCTCCTGCGTTAACAAGTTCTTTTACCAATTCATCTGCCTTTGCATCCAGATACTCACTATATAATTTGTTATAGCAGGAACATTTCCTAATGCCTGTGGAAAACTGCATGGCACACTCTCTTACCTCAAAGAAACCTAATGATATGGAATGCCACTGTAAACTGCCATCTTTTTCCTTATACTGTACATCTATATATGCATGTATTCTTCTTCCCCGTATATCCGGGAAACCAAAATATTCAAACTGAAGCTGACACCCTTCACAAAGTCCAAATTTAATCGTATCTTCTGAACATAAACGCTCATCAATACTAACAGACTCACTTACTAGATTATTGTTATCAATGGTAAATTCTTCCTCACCATTCTCATCCAATATGATAAAACGATAATTTTTCAGATAGCTGCCATCTTCCAAAGCCTCTTTCACTCTTGTAGGTACTTCAATCATTATCGTTCCTCCACTTCCACTCCAAAAATATCCATTGTATCTGTGTGTTTCTTCGTAATAATCTTCGCATATGCATTTAAAGTTCTATACTCAGCTTTATTAGTTATCCAGCAAGTAATCAACAATACATTATTTTGGGTGTTTTCCTTTATCAATTCTAAAAACTCAACTGAACTCATTCCTAGGCGAGCATCACAAATAACATTAAAGCTACCCTTCACTTTACTTTTCACATATACTCTGTGTTTTTGTTTATTTCCATCTTCCCACTCTAAAAAACTATCTTCTGCTTCCATAACATAAGAATTATTCTCTATTTTGGAAGTTAAATCTGTAGAACCAATCATTACTAACATTGTGATTCCTCCTACACTTTTACGCCTGTAAGTAACTGATTATTTCTAGCCTCAGACTGCATTGCCCGAAACAATCTCTTTACATCTCCTTCCAAAGTAACAATAACCTTGGTTGGATTTTCAGAAATAGCTTTAGCTAATTCCAACACTGCATCTGAATTTACTCCATTTCCGTTTCCTTGTCCGGCTGTTGCATTTAATGCAAAGTCCCCCATATTAACCTTTGTCAGTTTCTGTAATGCATTCTCGACATTAGCAGAGCTTTGTGTAATCCCTTGGGCAAATCCTTCTGTTACAAATTCACCAATTTTAATAAATTCTTTTGAGGGACTTGCAATACCTAAAAATTCTTTCACAGCTCCTAATGCTTTTTTCCCAACTTCTTTGGCTGCATCTCCAATAACATCCAATCCACCTAACAACCCATTCTTAATACCCTCAAGAATATTGGTTCCAACTTCCAACCAATCAATTTTAGAAAATTCATCCTTTATTGTTACAATAATATCCCAGACAGCACTCACAACATCCGGAATGGCAGAAATAATACCAGCTATTAACTCGCTAATAAGAGAAATTCCACTTTCTAATATTTGTGGAAGATTCTTCAATATCGTTTCTGTAAACTGAGCAATCGTCTGAATCGCCGGTTCTGCAATCGCAGGAAGATATTCTGTAATACCATTCACTAACTGCAATAATAATTCTGTTCCCGCAGCCCAGATAATCGAAAGATTTTCCATGCAATAAGCTGCAAACTGACCAAGTAATTCTCCGGCAGTTGTTAGCAAGGTAGGAATTGTCTGCAAAATTCCTTCTACAATACTCGTTACAATCTGTATTCCCTGATTCAGAATGGTAGGTAAACTTTCCTGTATCTGCTCTGCCAATACAGTGATAAAAGAACCTTCTGCACCCAAGATTTCACCTGCATTTAATTCCAGACTTCCCTGCAATTCTCTCAATAGATTCATCCCAACTTCAGACCAATCCGTTGTAAGCAATGCTTTTCCAAACTCACTCATTAAATTCCACGCAGCTTCTAACAGATACGGAATATTATAAACAATCGTATCTGCCAATCCGGTTACCAGGTTAATCCCTGTTTGTACCATTTCTCCAGCATCAATATTATTTATGGTTTGAACAACTAAAGTAAACAATCCATCCAATATATCAGGCAGAGTAGATAGAAGACTTTTTGCCATAGGAAGTACATTGCCAAACAAAAATGTCTGAAACGTCTCCTGTAATGCAAACAGTTCTGAACTTATGTCTTCTCCTAACGTCAATTTTCCAAGCAGATTTGTGGCTGCTGCTTTCATAGATGCCAATGCACCTGAAAAGGTGGTTGCTCCTTCTTTGGCAGTGGTTCCTAACTGTTCATATACCTCTGCCGAACTTCTTCCGGTTCTTTCTATAATCGCTGCTGCTTCCTCTGCCGTTCTTCCTGATATGCCCATTTCTCCCTGAATAACATGAATAGCCTCATACACATCACTGAGATTACTAATGTCATAAGAAACTCCGGAAAAAGCCTCGGCATCAGCAAGCAATCTTTCCATTTCCTTTTGAGTTCCACCATATCCCAGTTTCAAATTATCCAACATAGTATAATTCTGTTTTGCAAATCCCTGATATGCATTCTGAATAAGTTCCATGCTGGTTCCCATTTTATTGGCATTATCCGACATATCTACCAAAGCAGTATTTGCCGCTTCCGAAGCCTTAGCAGTATCGCCTCCAAGACTTTGCAATAAAGAAGCAGAAAAGCCAGTAACACTTTCCATATATTCATTCGCAGATAATCCCGCAGTCTTATAGGCTTCGTTTGCATACTGTTTTACAATATCAGCACTTTCTTTAAATAAGGTATCCACACCACCGATACTCTGTTGCAAATCAGCTCCTTCACTAAAGGCATCTGAAATTACTTTTCCTATCCCCAGTGTTGCCATTACTTTGGTAAAGCTCCCCACTAGACTGCTCCCTAATGTTGTGCCTGCTGTTTTTCCTGCACCTGGTACTTCCTCTCCCAGTATTTCACTGATTTTCTCCTTCATTCCTTGTGCAGAAGGAATAATCTGCACATACGCTTTTGCCAGTTCTGTTGCCACTTTATCCTTCTCCTCTCAGAATACTTGCACGGAATTTTTCAAACTCCTCACCGCAGGAAAATCCTTTGGATACCTTCTCTTCACTGTGCCCCAAAATCAGTTCTGGCATATTTATTCCCTCTACTCCATCCTTTGTTTGCCGCCATAGTAAAATTGACAGCCGATCCACGATAGCTGCCAACAGATAAACATCCGGCTCAAACTCCATTCCTGCAAGTTTCATTTTTATTCTTGAATTCGCCCTTAAGCCAATAGATAAGGCCGCTACCGTTTGTGCCGGGAGCGACCTATAATCAAAAATTCCATATGTTTCAGCCAGGTCGCAAATTAATGCATCTCGGTCTGTATTTATCATATTGGCAAGGGCCATTAGTTTTTTAATTCTTTACTCACTTTAAACATCTGTTTCACTTCTTCTACCAACAAATCAATAGGAACTCTTCCATCTTCTGTTCGCAGATGGTCATAAAGTCTTTTCTTTTCCTCTGCTCCAAGCAACGCAACCAGCACTTTAGGAAGTGCTGTAACATCTCCCCGGTCTACAGTTGCCAAATCTTCTATCAGTTCCATGTTATTCATTGCATTTTCACTAAGCTGAAACTCAAATCCACTTTCTGTTTTTCCTGTTAACATATACCTTACCTTTTCTTTCTATAATTTTGAGCACTCTTTATTCCTATACCTTACTCTTCTGTTTCTCCTGTTGTTTCTGTTACTTTCGCTATTTTTTTCAGATATTCATAATGGGTTTGCCCATCTTTATCCGGTACCGCTGTAATGGTAATATTATAGCCAATGGCACTGGAATCACTGTACTCAATCTCTGCAATTTCAGAAATAGATGCATTCGGAATTACAATTCTTTTATATACCCCATGCAAAATCAGTTCTACCACCCATACAGCACTTTCCTGTTCTTTACTGTTTGCTTTTACCGTAATACCTTCTTCCAGCGTTCCTTCCACGTTGTCACTTCCATAAACAGCTTTTAATACTTCCACATTTAAAACTTCGATTAATTTCATTTTGAAAGTATCCGGCTTTTCTGTCTGCATATTCAAAACAACATCTCCGCCCCACGCTTTAATGGTTTCACTTTTGGGAGAGTTATTATTTTTAAACCCATCTTCACTGATATATCCCAATGCCTTAAAGGCTGCATCCAATACCGTTGTCGCATCTGCCGGAAGTGCAGTACCAAGTGGCGCTCTATATACCGCACCTTCAATCTTTGGTTTCCCTGTTGCCACATTATTTGCATCATTCGCCATAATTACTTCCCTCCTGATAAGTTATGTCATATATCGCCTGATAACGATATTTCTTTTTCGTTGTATCTGTAAAATTATAATCTGTATTCAGTTTTACTTTTGAAATCTCAGGTAGCCTGACAAAACCATTCAGTATCACACCTTTGACTTCTTCATTTAACACTGCCGCTTCATACATACTTTCTGCATAAGACTGTACTGCAATCGTTGCGTAGCAGATATGATTTTCCATGGAACCGCCTGTTTTTTCTAACAAAATATACCGTTTGGGTTCTTTCTCAGGTGTTTCCATAAAAGCAGGAACTTCCATATTTTTCTTAAAATATCGTAAAAGAATTATTTCCAGCATCTTTCTTACCTCACTCATACCGCTCCACCATCACTTTCTTGTTCCAATCAAGTGGAATAAGTTGCTCAATCCCTTCTGTCACAAAACCGAAAGTCCGCCATTTCTTTCCAAAAAACTCTACTGTCCGGTCTTCCCAGATGTTTGTGTCTCCTTTTGGAATTGCAAGGGTAAAAATTGCCTTTTTCCCATATAAACTGAGATTATCCACAATATCTGTAGAGGAAGAGGGAGAAACTAACACATTTTTCACCTCTTTTGGTACTTCTTCATAAACAGGATGGTTAAATTCGTCTTCTCCTACCTTTACTTTGTCATACAAAATAATCATTATTCCTTCGAACATAAATCTATCACCCCACATCGTTGCCTTCGTAATCCCAGTCGGGATAGTTCTGATTTCTTAATAAATAAACCACCACCAGGAACCAGATAGGTTCCGGAAACGGAATATCCAAGAGCTGATTGTGACATTTGGGACATTGGCTCTGAATTAGTAGAAGTCATTAACGCTCTAGCAACCACATCTACGGTCACGGATTTTACAACATTTTCTAACAAGATTCCTTCTGTAATCATTTGGTCAATGTTTTTTCCCACTTTCACTGCTTCCTGCCGTATGCTGTCTGAAACCACCGGTAATAAGGCTGTTGCTTTCTTTTCTTCCTCTTCTGTTAATGGACGGAATAACTCTGTTACATCCTGTACCGTTGCAAAATATTCCATTTTATTCACCACTTTTTTTCTTTGTTCCCTTGACTACTGTTTTCTTTATTGTTTCCTTTGGCTGTTTCTCCACAATTTTCCAGTTGTCTCCTTTTACTACACAGGCGGTCTCAATGACCGCCCCTGTTTTCACATTTACATACTTCATTATGCAGTAATAACTCTGGCAAAAGAGTCGCCATCAAAAATACCCCAGCCAATGTAAGTCTGACAACGAATGTAAACCTGTCCGCTACCTTTCAAGTCTACCCCTGTATTATCCGGGTCACCATATGGGATAACTTCCATTTTAATTTCCTTTGCATATCCCCATTTCACTCTGTTGGCAAAATCTCCGACAATTGCTTTGTCCACATCTCCTACTGCTACGGTTTTATTGACCTCCAATGCATTGGATCCGAGATTTGATGGTTTACCACCAAAAGCAAATTCCGGATATAATTTTTCGCTATTGCTTTTTGTCATGGAAGCTAAATCAGTACGCACTGCAGGTGCAATCACCATTCCTGTCACTTCACCATCAGAACCTTCCACAAGTGCAATAGCTGCTTCAAGGTTCTTATCCGGTGCATCCGCATCATAAGTAACTGTCTGAGTTACCTTCGCATCAAAATGGTTATCTCCTACCACTGTTGAAGGCTGTCCGGTACGAGGATTTACCCCATGAAAAGCCGCTAAATCCATACCGCTTGCCATTTTTTTAGCGAAACCTTCATTGAAATTTTTCAAAACTTCAATCTGCTCTTCTTCCGTTGCTGTTAAGAACTCTTCCGATACCCTTGCACCATACTCTACTTTAATCGGAATTATGGTAATAGGTTCAAAAGTTGCTCCACCGTGAGAATATTTCCCATTTTCTGCCACAATATCAATTTCAGAATCTAAAGAAAATACAAATTCCTTGCTACCGTTGAAAGGAATCGGTTCCTGACGGGATAATACCGCCAAAGATGATTTCCCTTTTACCTTATTGATTACATCTGTTACTAATTGGGGATCAAATAATGTTCCTTTTGATAATACTCCTGCCATTTTCTTACTCTCCTTTTAATCCTTTTAATACATTTTTATATGCTGCTTCATCCGCTTTCCCTACTCCATTTTCCGTAGATGCCAATGGTGCAACATTGCTACTGCCTACCAGAGTTTTTAAAGTTTCTGCACTTTTTCTGATAGTTTCTTCATCTTCACCCTTTAAAAAGGCTACTGCATCATAAGATAATCCAACTTCATGGGCTACTCTCGTTTTTACCGAGTCGGTCTCGTACCCTTTGATTTTGGCATCTTTTTTCGCTGCTTCCTCCGGTGATAAATATCCGGCATATTTCTTAGTTACATCTTCCGGTGATAAGTATCCCTCATACTTTTTCGCCACATCTTCCGGTGACAAGTATCCTTCATACTTTTTCACATCTTCCGGTGATAAATATCCGGCGTATTCTTTTTTCACTGTTTCTCTTTCTCTTTTCAGTCTTTCTCCCAGAACAGCATCTAACTGTTCCTGTGTTTCAATTACTTTAAACTCTCCCATTTTTGTCTCCTTTCCCACTTAACCCGGTGGTATCGGTAAATTTATCCACTAAAAAAGACACCTTTCGGTGCCTTAATAGCTTACTTTTTGTTTTTTTCTTTCCTTACTTGTACTACATACCCAGTAGGCTAATGCCAGACTGTCCAAAATTGCAATCTCAATATCCTCCTGCATAGCTTTATATCCAAAACCTCCATTAGCTCCAATGGCTCTCTTCTCGCAATTTCCAACTACCTGTTCTACAGAAGGTTGACCGCTATGGACAATATTTGCCTGAAAAATTCCCTGTTCAAAGGTGGAATTTGCCACAATAATTTCTTTTACCGTAGGAAGTAACGGTGTTTTTAATTTTGCCTCTTTCATTTCAGTTGCTAAAATCTGCTGTCCATTGGCACCATCTACCACTATTTTTTCAATGGCTGCATTTCTTAAAAAGTCAATTATCCAATAATTTCCGGCTCTGACTTCCCGACAGTCAATAGTTTCTACAAAAATCTTTTTATCTTTGGTTTTGACCGCTATGGACAATGCTACATTCCCACCTTCATGACTATATTTGATACCTGCAAATAATGCTCCGGATAACTCCGGCAATTTCTCTGCCTTTAATTCCTGCCATTCCACTTTGCTGATAGCAGATTTCTGATTATACTTAATCCACAATCCCAGTCTCTGAATATTGAAATCTACATCATCTGTTCCAATTTCATCTGTAACAGACCTTTCTGTAAAAATCGTTCCCAGTGATGGATTGGTTTCATACCACAATTCTTTATCTCTTGGATTAGAATGTTTTTCCACTGACCATTCCGCCCAACCTGCATTTACCGTTCCTCCTGATAAAATAGAAACTCTTAATTTAGTAAATACGGTACCGGAGCTTACCGGTGTAGGTGGTGTTCCACAAAAGATTGTTTGTGGATTTTTAGAGTCTGTTACCACATATTTCAGTGCTGACTCCTGATCGTCAGTATATTCTTGTGCTTCATCAATAACCAGCAAATCGAAACCTTCTCCCAGACCACCTTTGGAGGAACGGGTTCTAAAATCACAACTGCCTCCTCCTTCATCCAGGATTACAATTCTTTCAAGACCAAATTGTTTGGAGTAGGTGTATGCTTTCTTATATTCCTCTCCAGCTTTTGGTCTTGCGATTTCGCAATATCCCATTCCATTCAGAATAGCTGACAATCGTTTGGATGCAGCACTACTGGTTGTAGTTCTGTGGGCTGTATGAAGTATTCTTTCCCCCTTTAAAAGTCCAAACACCTCCCGGATTGCTGCAATCTCATTCTTTCCATTTCTTCGTGGCACGGAATAACCGAATTTGGTATGTACCCAAAGTCCTTCTTCATTCACAGCCAAAATATCACTTAATAAAAGTTCCTGCCACTGCTGTGCAGTTCTTCCGGAATTATTATAATAATCGATTGCTTCCTGCCCTTTTGTTACATAGTAAGGTAATACAACGGATTGTGTGGGAGTCTGGCGACCAATTCGCGGTTCTGCCATACTGCTCCTCACTTTCTGCTTTTATACTTGAAATAAACTAATAATCGCTGCCGCTTCCGGTATGGTATGTATCAGCTTATTCATAACACTGTCATTACGCAGATAGTCAATTCCCACAGGTGTAATTCTTATCTTACTGCTATCTGCCATAATAATATCTTCTCCCCATGCTCGTACAAAGACCACTTTTTCTATATATCCCTGCTCCTGCATCTTCTCCAAAACATATAAAAAGTATTCTTCATGTATGGGGAAATCTTTTGTCAATGGAAGTAAATATTCTTCCGGCTTTATTTTTGTTTTTCCTTTTAAACGCTTGTAAAGATATACTAATATTTTGCATACCAGCACATAGTATTCATCTTTTGCCATATAAGCCTCCTGATTTTTTGTACAAAAAAATCACCGCACTAAATATAACGGTGACTTCTTATTGTTCTAAACCTAATTTTTTACCAAACCAATTATAAAATGTTTCATATGCTTCCTTTGCTTCTTTCGGTGCACCTTCCTTTAAATGTACTCCATCTAAATAAGGTGTATATATCCTCTCCAATTTTTTCATTTCTTCCGGAATAATGATATACATAATATTATCTCCCTCTTTTTAAGCACTTCAATGTATAGTATTCGGCCTCCACTTCATCATATCTTTCCCAAACAAACGCCTTAGCAGCATATGATGATATTTCATTAACATTATACTCATTTATCCCTAAAGAAACAATATTTTTTTTACATTTTTCTACTAGCCAAGGCATATATTCTACATTCCTGTTAGCTTCTGTAATCGTTCCTTTGTAACCTTGTGCTTGCATCCAATGCCATGTTTCATGATACTCCGTACTCCCTATTGCTACATTTTTATCCATTGCAAAAAACACACTCAACATTTTTGCATCTCCTGTATCCGGAGCAATGTATATTACATTTTGTACACAATCATATTTTCCAAGTGCACCATTTAAATTTTTCATAGCAACAACTGCTATTATTGGTTTTCTACTTTTATCTCCTCTATAAAAATCTATTGCTTCATCAATATTTTTAGTTATGGTATGTAATGCTTTAGGTTTAATCTTTACCCCTTCTTCAACATATACTTTTGAATATCCATCTATCTCTATTAGATTTATAATCCCCATCTTTCTATCCGTCAAACTTAATTTTCCACTTCCTTTGACTGGTAAATAATGCTGTTCCTTTCTTTTCTCTAACCTTATGTTACTGCCATCTTCCTTCCGCCACTGCTTTGTATGTACATTCTGAACTTTTCCATCTCCCGGGACATAATCCACCGTACATCTGCACCTCTGATGTCTTCTGTAAACATCCTGCGGTACATCCGGATAGAAATATTTACCTGTTACCGCCTTACACCATTCGCAACAGTTGCCTGCCATTTTACGAACAATCTTAGGCTTCATTCCTGCCTTTCCGTGAAATTCAGCATTTACTTTGATAGCATCATCCACAATACTCTGACTGAAATTGACTACCGGTTCTCCCAATATCCATTTTACATCATCAAATATATCTTCACTGGAAATACGGTTTAGAATTCCGTCAATACGGTCTTGATTTAATTCCGGTATGATTGGCTTTATTCCAATTCCTGCCTCACTGTTTAAAGACCTTTGTACCTCTTTCGTAACTTCCGTAATCAAATGATAATTATTTTCCATCGTAGGACGGATAACTCTCTTAGCAATGTTGTAATACATCTTCCCATCCGGAAGAACTTCAGAACTAAGGTTGTTACCATATGCATTTGCAAGGATATGCCCTACCTCAACAGAGAACTCATTAGCTTCTTTGTAAGTAGCGGTACCATCTCTTACTTTTGCATATAACTTGGAAATGATTTCACTCTTATCAAACATAGTCTGAAAATCTTTTTGTATTTTTTCTAATAACTTTGGTGCAATATCTTCCATTATACCTCCTGATTCGGCTGTACTACTGTTACCGGTTCCATCTTACTTGGTTCAATTCCTGTAATGTTTCTCAGATTATCCTTATTAAAGTATCCGGGCACTGCCTGATTAATCTTAATTGCCCCGTCTCCTATACTGGATAACATTGAGGCATCCGGTTCAAAAATCGGCTCCCAAACAGGCTTTGTAAGATAAAGTTGTCTTCTCTGATAAGCAAAATCATCTCTTACGCAGGCTGCTAGATAGCCGACATTTAAAAAACCGCTTCCGAAGGTTCTTTGTGCCTTCTTAGCGGTTAATCGTAAGGTTTCATGTGATGCTTTTATTGCCTCCTGGCTGGATGGATTGTCAGAAACAAATCCCAGATCATCCAAAGTCAAACCGGTTTCTCCTGCAAACAGTGCCGCGAATGTCCGAAGCTGTTCTGTATACGGTGACATAGACTGCTGTGTAAATTGTCCTAACTTAGGACTATCTCCCTCGTCATCCTTTGTAAATGACAGCAGACTGGACATAGATGCTCTCCATTTATCTGCAATTTCTGCATCTTCACTTAAACCAGTAATGTATTTTTGTGGGAAACTATAAAATTCTGCTGAAACTTCAGAACGCTTCACAGTCCTTATGGCTGCATCCACCAGACTCATACATGCTCTGCTGATTCTGGAATGTCCAAATACTCTTCTGGCATCCGGTTTATAGATTATTGGTACCAACAAAGGATAAGGCGCACTGTTTTTTACTACCTGATGATTTCGGACACCTTTTCTGATAAAAGTTGTTTGTCCTTTCTGAAAATATGCTTCTAATATCGCATTCTCGTTATCATCTTTTTCCAGAACTGCATATCCTTCTGTTAATAATCCTGTAATCGGGTCTAATATTCCGGTTGCATTTGCTCCATCAATTACCTGCAGTCTGGGAAATCCGCTTTCATCTGCTGAAATATAAATAAAACAACAGGAAGAAATCAATGCCGATAATACAGCACTGTCATAAAAAATATCAGGATTATTCATTTGAAAAATTTCTGATAAATCAAAATTATCATCTTCAAATTCCCGGAAAATTAATCTATCCGCAACACTGTCCACTGCTTTTCCGCACCAGCCAAGCATGGAATGTAATCCTTTTATTTCTGCCGGAACTGCGATATTCAAGTCTCTTACCACATTCTTCATTTCATAATACTTATATCTTTTTAATACCCGTTCTCTCTTCTGATTTAACTTTTTTCTCAGATATACTATCCCTTTGTAATTGCTCATTTCAGGCTCCTTATTTTCTCACTACAATTTTATTTTTTGGAACCGAAGCTCCCAATGCTTTCAGCATTGTATTATTTTTCATATTGTCTCGAATTGCATCATACGAATCACACCAAACTGTCGCCCCTGCTCTATGTGGTCCTGTCCAATTGCTTACGTTATATCCTTCACCTGCAATTTGTGCCACATTATTTGCTACTGAAATACATTTTTCTTTTATTTGCTCATTTTTAAAGAGTTCCAACAGCCCTTTATAATTGATTTCTACCTTCACATTAGCCATAATTTCATTCCTCATTTTTTCTCAGCGAGATATTTGTGCAGTGATGGCGTGAACCTCATTCACACCCATCCAGGGGGTGGTATGCCCCCTGTTTACTTTGGTTTATAATTCTTCCAATCCATAGATTGTGGCAGCACCCTGTTACTGATAATTTCACTTTTTTCATCAAAAATCTTCACTTCTATCAGCTTGTCTGACTTCTGTCGATTACAGGTCCAGTGGGCTAATTGCAGATTGTCAATATCACTGGGATGCCCCCCTCTTGCAATTGGAATAATATGGTCAATACAAGGCGATAATGGACTGGGATATTTCTGTGCAAAATCAACCGGCTTTCCACATATCCCACAAATCTTTTGTGTCGCCATTATTTTCTTTTTATTCTTTTCAAATGCACCCCGGTGGGTACCATATCTTTCTGCTCCGGTATTCATGACTGCTGCCTTTCTGAATATAAAAAGAGCCAAGGTTTTTGTTCCCTGACTCTTTTTGATGATACCATAATAGCACATTTGACATGAAAAATCCGTCCATCTTTTATAAATTTTCAGTTTCTGCTACAAATTTTTCCATAAATTCCGTAAGGACTGCTGCCGCACTGGTATTTCTTTTCGCACAGGCTTCGGCAAAGTCTTCCGTTAATTCTTTTTTAAGTTTATATGACTTACTAATCAATCCTACTTTCTTGGCATACTTCTCTGTTGCTATTGTTTGTTTTGATGGCTTACCTATTGGCATAATTACTTTTCATCCTTTCTGACAATACATAATAAGTTTAATACATTACTCAATATACTTGTTAATAAAGCTACTCCTATAAATACATCCATACCATTCTTAACAGCCATATAACACAAGCAAAAGAAAGTTGCCAAACTCGTAATAAAAATTATTTTTTTCATAGACATATATTTACAGATGGTTTAAAATAGCGGTGAGTAGTGGGATTTACCCACCGCCAAGCACTTATTTGAAAAATGTTTCATATAGCATGCAGATTGTTGCGACCAATCCATTGATGATGCTTACTATGATTGCTACTTTTTCAAGTTTGTGCTTTTTCTTTTTCTTAGCCATCTTCTTCTCACCTCCTACATATAATATATTATATGGTGCACCATATGTCAATGCTTATTTGTATATATAATAAAAAAGCCTGCATTTTTACAGACTTTCTTATCACATTCCTAATTGATTTCCCCTAAAAATCTTCCCACCTGACAAATGATTTTAAACACAATCCTTCTCATTTGTGTTTCACTGTAACTTACTGTTTTCATGTTAAGATATGGAACATTCCTCCTTCTGTCCGTCCAGAACCTCTCACGCATGACTTTCTTCTCTTCTTCCTTTAATCCACTATACACCGTTTCAACTGCATATATTTCCCGTTTCAGCCTATCCATATAAGCACTGGTCATTTTAAGAGCCTTGGCTTCTGTTACAGACTGGGGTTTATTATCAGAGCTGCTGCCACAGTATTCTTCTCCGGTACTGCTAGCCATGATAACATCCGATACATATTCTTCATATTCTCTCTTCTTGTCCGGGTATCTTCGGATAATCAGCTCTATAATTCTCCATGACTCTTTTTCTATCACTTTAGTGACCTCCTAATTTCACAATCTTACATTCCGGATCCAGTAACCAGTTCAGGCTTACATTGGCTCTCCTTTCCGTTACTTTACAATCCCGCCACATAATTTTGTATAACTTATTTTCAGATATGTAATAATAATCTTCTTTGTTCTTCTGGTTATCAAATTGAAATCTTTCGTTCTTTTTAACTCCTAACTTCATACGAAGCAGGAATAAAATTATTCTTGTCATTGTTTTCCCTCCTATCTCGGTACCAGTACCTGTGTCACATCCTGATACCGCTTTCCGTATATCACTATTTTTTCAATCTTCACTCTATTATCCGCAAATACCGTATTCTCATCTATCAGATTATTCTCCACTGCATAAAATCTTCCACTTGATAACAATCCACTCTTCTTTAATGTTTTCCTGATTGTATCGCGGCACACTCCCGTTTCTTCCTCAATATCTTCAAAGTTCCGTCCTGAATTATACATTTCTATAATCTTTTCTCTTATTGCATTCCAGTCCCTCTTTTTCAATCCCATTTCTGAGATATAACCTCGCACGGTACTCAAAGATAAATTCATTTCTTTTGCAATGTCCTCTTCCTTTATCTTTTTTAAATACCTCTCGCGGACACGTTCTAGGCGTTCCTTTCTTGCTTTTGTTCTACTCATAAAACATCCTTTCTACTTATTTTTATCAAACTATTTACATATAAATCCATGGAATGACAAAGTTTAATACAGTTTCCATGTAAAGCATGATTTTTCCACGCATTATACTTTTCATAAAATTTCTTTTCTGTCATTTTTCCGGATTGTACAGCTCTAACCCATCTGGTCACTTTCTTTTTGATTTTCCGTTTATTTTCACCTTTCAATTTCCTTATATATTTCCCATTCTCTGTTACATAATGGTGAAACCCTAGAAAACCTATTCCGCATCTAAACGGTACTATCTGAGTTTTTCCATTAAGGCAAAGTCCAAGACTGCTTACCATTTCCTGTATCCGCACCAAACATTCTTTTAAATATTCTTTATCATGGTGTATCAGGTAAAAATCATCCATGTATCTCCCATAAAGACTTATTCCCAATTCACCTATAATCATATGGTCCATGCCATTAAGCATTAACAATGCATAAACCTGTGCCACCTGATTTCCTAACGGAAGTCCCAATCCTTCTGTGCTGTCTATAAATAAATGGTTCAGCCATTTCGTGTAATTATCCATAAAGTGATAATCCACAATATCTTTTAATATTTCATGGTCTATCTGGTAAAAGAACTTTGTAATATCACATTTCAGTATCCAACCTTCAAGACCATGCATTTCATAAAAACTTAGCATCTGTTCTTTCAGACTATTCAGTCCATAAAGGGTTCCTTTCCCTTTTTGTCCGGCATAATTTGTCTTTACAAATTCCTTTGCCAGCCTCGGATGCAGAATCTCATCACACAAACAATGCTGCACCACTTTATCCTTAAAAGAACACGATTTAATGATTCTTTCCTTTGGTTCATATATCTTGAACTCGTTGTATGGATTCATCCTATAAGTTTGATTTTCAAGCTGTTCTTTTAACAGATGTACTCCTTCCAGACTCATGTTCTGAAATTTAGCACAGCTATTATTACATCCCTTGCCAGACTTTGCACGTCTGTATGCCTTGTAAAGATTTTCAAAACTGCATATTATTTCTTTATCCATAAAAATACCTTTGTATTTACCACCTAGTGGAAGGATATCTGATTTTTTGTATCTTTTTCTGATTTCGGCTTGTTGCCTACTCTTCCGGTCTGTATGATACAGAATAGGGCGAACACCGTTGTTGTTATTGTAGTTATTGTTGTTGATATTGCCGGACGGGCAAACAACGGTTTATGCATCAGATATCCTGTAATAATTATCTCTTTTTATCTTTGCTTCTCCAAGCAATCGCCATATGCTTAATATCTGTTACCATCTTAGACCAGTATCCCATGCTTTTATCATTAATGATATTGAGCTTATAGGATAGTTCTATGTAAAACAGAAGTTCATCACAGTGAGCGATTGCCTTGGTCTGTAATTCTGAACGTTCCCTTGCATACTCCCTCAAATCAGTCCGATTAGCTTCATGCAGATGTTCATAAATTTCAAGTGACTTATTCTGCATCTTGTCCACTAATGAGAATCTGTATTTCTTCGGGTACCGGTTACAGTTGGATGTGACACGCAAGGTATGTTCTGCCAGTTCCTTTGCTTTTAAGATTACTTTTAAATCTGTTTCTGCCATTTAACCTTCCTCTGATTCAAAGATTGCAGATGAAAAGATACAAACAGGGCGAACACCGCCGTTGATATTGAAGTTATTGCCGCTGATATCGCCGGACGGGCAAACAACGAGGATCCACGACTCATTTCCATTACATTTTGTAGTATCCGGTGTAAGAGTCCACCAGTAATATTCTTCATTTGGAAGCAATGCTCTATACTGTCTGTATTCATCCAGACTGACAATGGACACCTTATCTTCACAAGTTCCATATTCTGTCTGACCATCTAGGGACAACAAACTTCTTTCAAAAGAAATAATGTTATCTTCCCCTATTACTTCCTCTAATTTCTCGTAAAACTCTCCGTTCAAATATTCCCGAATACTGCTTTCTTTCCAATCATTGTTATTTCCAAACTTTTTATTTTCCGGAAGTTTTTCTGCAATACATTTATACCCCTGCTCTGCAATGTCTAAGATTTTCCATTTAAGTCCAATAAGTTCAAATGTATCTCCTACTGCTAAATCTTTTTTTAATTTCAAATTCTTTGCCTGCATTTTCTTTATGATTTTTTCAAGTTCTTCCACTCTCTGTTCCAGATTTTTAGCCATTATTTCTCTCCTCCTTTAGATACAAAGATATTAGATTTTAAGATACAAACAGGGCGAACACCGAAGCCGTAATTGTAGTAATTGTATTTGATACCGCCGGACGGGCAAACAACGGCGAGCGAGTACTCCCATCCGCGTTCCTTAGTGCTCCACGGTGTACATGTCCACCACCAGTCACCAATATTTTTATCAGCAATCAAATCGTTATATTTACGTGCTTCATCAAAAGTAATCAATCTAACTTTACATTTGCAATTATTAATTTCTTTCTGCATATCCACGGAAGTAAGTTCCACTTCATGTTCCACAAGATTTTCACTTCCTACTGCCGCTTCGATTACCGGTTGAATTTCACTTTCAATAAACTTCCTGATAGCGGATGTATTGTAATCTCTGGTATCTTCATCAAATTTCTTACCCTTTGCCATAAACTCTTTTGAAATAACTGCGGTCTGTCCTTCCATCTGTTCCAGTACAATAAAATCATGTTCCCCGACTTTAAAAACTTCTTCTGGTTCCAATGTAGAAAGCTGGTACTGCTCAATATTCTTTTTTGCTGCATTTTCCTCATTCAAAACCTTTAATAATTCTTTCGCTAACTCTAATGCTTTACTCATCTTCTCTCATCCTCCTACTACTTTCTCTTTTTATCCACGACTGCTGCCACTTATACCTTCCATACCTGACTGGCTATCATATCCGCCTGATGTACCCATAGGATGTTTGGATAATTCTTTATGGCATTTCCCAGTGTTCTCCACTTTTCCTGTCCTTCATAGGCTCCCATATGATACCGGATGCACATGATTTCTTCGTCTGTCAGATCCGGGAACAATTGCAGTGCCATAATAACTGACTTTTCTCCATGGCCACTTAAAAGCATTTCTCTATTCCCAACATATGCCCCGTCTTTCAAAACATAATCATCTGCCTTGCATAAATCATGTAAGAATGCCACCACCATGGGACTTCTTTCATTTTTCCACTCCAGATACAGTTTTTCCGTGTATTCCTTTAACTGCAAATAAATCAGTTTACTATGATGATAAAGGTCTCCCGACTGTGTTCCGTGATGTGTTAAAGATGCCGGTACCATGAAATATCCCATTTCTATCAGCTTCCCTGCTTGTTTTTCTGTAAATACTCCCTTGGTAATTTGCTTAAATTCATTTATTCTTTGTTCTTCGGTTATTTTTAATTCAAAGTAATTCATTTTTTCTCCTTCTGCAAATTCTTCAAAAACTCAATCATACAGCTTTTATTTGTCAGACAATCCTTGAAATGCTTTCCTTCCGTCATGATGTAATATTCCTCAGCTCCCCAGCCATCTTTATACCTGTCTTCCCATTTCCCTCGAATATTAATATCAAAGCATTTGTGAAAATATGCTTTCACTACAAAAGCGGCGCCGTTTTCAAACTCATACCGGTAATATTTCTCACCAGTTAATGGCTGCTCCATCCATACCGGCCAGTTTTCATAATCTGCAATAAATTCCTGTCTCTGGTCATTATTTTTCAAAATCGGAAGTTCCGGCTGTTCTACCGGTTCTGTTTTCTGTTCCATCTCTTCCAGTTCACAGACCATATTTGCAAGAGCTCCTACAATGATTTTCTGTCTTTTTACAGTAAATACTGGTAAATCATCAATTTTCAGATATTCCGCCAACAGCTCATTTTCTTTTTCCAAAACCTTCTTTATCTGCATCAGTTCACTTTCCTCTACTGCTGCCATTGTGGTTTCTTCCGGTTCTGTTACTTCCTTTGTATCTGTTTTTACATACACAGACCTTCCACATCGGTATCCACAATCTGATACCTGACATTTTTTACAACAAGGAACAGGTTCCTTACTTC
Organism: Lachnospiraceae bacterium; assembly: GCA_015056725.1. GTDB lineage: Bacteria > Bacillota > Clostridia > Lachnospirales > Lachnospiraceae > 1XD8-76. The sequence goes on from SVFS01000016.1 coordinate 29,103, forward strand.
CGGCAGTATACTCAGCCCTCTCATAATTGACAAACTGACATACCTCTGCAAATTCCTCTTTCAACAATTCCAGAACATTCATAGTTGTACAAGAAAACGGACTTCCTAATGTTGCTTCCCTGCAGTATCGCTTTTCCTGCCGCATGTCACATTCCTGGGCACAACTGAAACAATTATACTTATGCCCACAACCTACAGTAGAAATACTGCTGCCTTCCGGATATACTGTTTTAGGCAAGCCATAAACAGATACCTCTTCTTCTCCAATTACTTCCATTGAAATTTCCCGAAATTCTCCATCAATAATACTTTCTGCTTCTTCATCACTGTCCAGCACTTCGAATGCGAAAACTTCTGCACATTCTTCCTCATCTGCTTCAATTTCTTCCACAATTTCCGCTTCTATCAGCACCTCAGTCACATCCTCAGCCGGTTCCTGAAACACTTCCAAATCTTTTTCAATAGTTTCTGCCTCTAAAATCGCTTCCGTTCCAGTAATTACTGGTTCTTGCGACGTCGCAACAGACTCTTCCACGGAATAATCACTCCAATCCACAGCCTGTCCGCACCAGGAGCAAATCACAGATGGATTTTTACCATGCTCCGGACTGTCTAATGGTGTCCCGCATTCTCTGCAGTATGGATCATCCATAAGTCCTCTTATCTCCGGTTTCTTTTTGATTTTTCGTAACTCCTGTAACTTACAGTATTCTTCCAAAATAATGGAAACCGCCATGCCTTTGGAATACTTCGCCAGAACTTCCCCGGTAGTACGTTCTACCAGTTCATCCACATCCTCTCCCGTAAAAAATACTTTATCTCCTTTTTTCACAGGAACGTCATCATTCAGTATTTCCCCGATACTTTCCATAATCTCCTTGCCTTGTTGCACACTGCGATAAATCTCTACATATGCACTTTTCACCCAGTCAGCAAGCAATTCTTTCAACATACGTAACTGTTCCGGTGTTGCCCCTGCTCTTTTTAGCTGCCGCAGTTCCTGTACTTTCATGTCCACAGTTACCTGCTCCAGCTGTTCCTCTGTCATGGTTAACATCTCCTGCAGCTGGCTTTTGTTATACATGACGTATCTTTCCAGTATGACCGGTGAATTTCCATCCACAGAATATTTTTTATTCATGCTGATAGCCCTGGATGCTTCACTCTTTTTCAATCCAAATTCTTTTTCAGCCATTTCCCAGATACTTCCATATCCTTCGCTTTCACATTCTTTATCTTCCCAGATGCTCCTGATCCAGTAACCTGCTGCCACAAAAGAACTTACCATTTTTGTCAGACTTTCTTTCGCAAGTTCTTTTTTGTCCTCATACCTGACTTTTTTATACCAGTCTAATTCCATCCTCTTCTCCTAATTTGCCAACAATTCCCTTTCCAGTGCTTCATAATCATATTCCCTCTGATTTTCAAAAGTATTGAATTTGTTTCCGGAAGTATTTCTTCTTTGCTTACTTTGCAAATACAATGTTGCATATTTTTCCCGGAACTTTTTCGTACTGCGGATATTGGTTCTCCAAAAGGAATCTTTCATCGTCCATACCAGTGTATTCCATATATCTGACGGTGTAATGTTATCTATTTCCATCATTCTCTTAATATGCACTGTCCACTTTCCCTTCTCTTTTAAACTTTTTGGAACCTTTTGATTTGGAAAATCAGAAAGTACACACTGTATTAAATAATCCACACACTTTAACTCAAAATCTGTTGGCATTTTCTCCTTATCATCCTTGCCCTGCTTTGCAGGTGCAACGATATTATTATTTACTTTACTATACTTTACTTTATTAGCATTTCCCATCTGCACATCCTCATTTGCACTTTGCAAATGGCTTTCTGCATCCGTCACCGGCTCTTTTAGGTTGACTTTAACTAAGCCTGAACACTCATGGTCTCCAAGCAACCAAAATTCCAAATATACTTTTTTTACACGGCGGTTACGAACCACGTTCCAGTACCGCCGCTGAATACCTTTTGAAGTTAAAATTCCCCACTCCACAAACCTCCTCTTGTCAAAGAGACTAATTTGCAAGCAGTAGTCCACGGTTTCTTTTACCGTACTGGCACTGATGCCGCTGCCCATCTTTCGAGCCGTCGATGCACAATCGTCATAGCACCATTTATAAAAATATCCTTCCGTTCCGTAGGCCTTCATACACAAAAAGAAATACACACTAAATCCTATCCAGCCTTTGGAATCCAGTAATTTGTCAATTTTGGTATCATTGTCAAAGATGTCCACCGCCCAGCCTGCATAATCGATTCCTACTTTGGGTATTCCTGACATCCGATACCTTCTTTCTTTTTTTGTTTGTGGCAGAGTCCGCAAAGACTACTGCCACATTTTTCTTTTATGCCAAAACAGAAATCCATTCCATTCCGCTTAATTCCTTTTCCAGATATGCTTTTACCGCTGCTTTGGCATCCATTTTCCATCTTCCGCCATCTGCTTCATGTAAAGATAACTGTACTCCGTCATATTTATCATTCTGTGCCCGGAAAACAAACTCGCTCTTTGGCTGTTCCACTTCCAGGAAAGTACGATACGGTCTTAAAATCACCTTCTCCGGTAACAATTTATCCTCTGTTTCCTGAATACCCGTCTTAATAGTAGCTTTCTGACTAATACCGGTATCCTGATACTCTGCAATCGTACCGGATACAATATTACTGGCCACTTCGATCAATGCATTTCTATGTGTATCTTCTCCCTTCAATACATCCGGATCGGAAGAAAACAAAGAATGCAACATACTAGAGTTATCCAAAAAAGAAGAACGTAACATAATACAAAATTCTGTCTGTCCCAGCCATTTTCCAATCTTAATTTCCGGCAGTACTGCCTTTACCTCAGCAATTTGTGTTCTGCTGTAATAATTCTTTCCATTTACTCCCGAACTCACTTCAATGCGTGTCGGTGATACCACATTTACAAAAACATGATCAATAAAGCTGTTTGGTACATCAATCCCACTCTTTAAATAATCCACCAGACTTGTCAATGTCGAAAAAGAAATAGACTCTATTTTCTTCACATCAATTACTTTATTCAGACTCTTATTTGACCATGTAACTCCATCAATTTCTTTTAAAAACGGAGCAGTTCTGCCCTCAATCCAATCCAATCCAATGCCTTTGCAATCATATATTTATCCTCCTATAGCACGGGACAATTTTTGCCCATTAAACTCTTTTACATTACTGTTTTCTTCTGTTACCGGTTTTACATCTTCAAAGCCCATCTGCCCCGGTATCTGATTATGATACTCCTTGGCAAGATACTGATTTGTCTTCAGATCCTGACCAATACCAAAGTTTGTTTCAAAACTTTTCGCTTTTGCCAGTTTACTGGTTACTTCTACGGTACAGGCTGCTGCATTTCTCTCTTCATCCTGTTTAAAAGCCAGTGTTATGGTAATTTTTCTTACATCCTTATAGGGTGTGTTCGGATCCTTCATGTTCTTTACCACTTTTTCCATTTCCCGGTTAAAACGTGCCTGTAAGGCTCCGCCACCAATGGAATTTAAGTCAACATTCATGCTCTTTTCCTCCTTCCTTATTTTCTTCTATGGAAACATCCTGACTGCCATCCATGTAATAAACTCCGAAAACGTGATATATCTGCATGAACCTTTCCCTTCCGTAGCTATGTGCCAGGGTATGATGTTTCCGACACAGACAAATCTTACGATTGCTACTGTCATCATAGTGTCTTCTGTCATTCCCCATGCCAATGGCATCCCAGTGATGAACCTCTCCTTTCCTGCCGCAGATACTACACCTACGGTTCTTAAGACAGCTTTTCAGCATATACTCGATATCTTCTGTCCGGTCATATAAGGAATCTGTTAAAATGATTCCGTTTTCCAAACAGATGTCTATCATAAAGTTAATAAATTCTCTTGCAGTGTCCATGGTACAATCCGCTAAGGAGAACGCATTCCTTCCGGTTCGTTCTACATACAGAAACTTCAATACTTCTTTGGTTTCCTCCGGGGAATATCCGGTATGATTAGAGACATCCCGAATAGACGCATAAATCTTTTTTCTCTGTAATGCAGAAATCAATCTTCCATCATCCAGCCACATCCCTACCATTCCTATCTCTTTTCGCCGGAGTAGTTCTGCCTTATCTTCTCCATCCAGTAAAATCTGCAGTCTGGTCTTTCCGGAACCGCTTTCCGTCTTTTCCACCACTCCGGTCACATACATTCCGCTGCCGCCTCCGTTTCTTTCTTCATCCACTGGTAATAACTGTGACTGGTACCTACTATAAATTCAAAGGAATGTGGCATGAGCAATTGGTGAATTTCCTTCCATTGCTCCGGATTTTTTATTTCATCCCCTCTGGCTGTCTTCCATCCGTTCCTGCTCCATTTGCCAAGGCTGTCTCTCGTATTAGCAACCAGGTAATGACAATCCGTATATATCACCAGATAACTACTCTGGCGAATTCTTTTCATAGCTGCTATCAAAGCACATAACACCGATTTATTAGCAGTCATATCTTCTACCTTTTCTGTCTTGGTTATCGTGGCATTTCCCTTGCTTGTAGCAGTTTCCAGAATATAAGTATAGGCACCATTTTTTTCCTTACCACCCTTTATAGTGCTATATAAATAAATATTGATTTCCTTCATTTTTGCACCATTATTCCCAACTGTTTCTGACATAAAATGCAATCCTCCGGCTGCTCTTTGGCTTTTACACAGGTTTCCAAATATGCTTTCTGCACCAGTTCATGAGGAAATAATCCTTCTTTCAGACTATTTCCTCTTTCTCCCCGAAGTCCAAAAAGTTCTTCTCTTTTTTTCTCTTCCAAACCGGTTTCCACAGCCAGCATCCTTGCTTTATCATAAATATATTTCGCCTGCGGATACCTCCCGGCTCTCATATGATTTTTAAACACTGCTGCCATATCATATAACTTCATTTCAATTTCTCTGTCACTTAACATTCTTTTTCCCTATTTCAATAACACTCTCTTTCTTCCGGCTTTCTTACTGATTACCGTAATCGAAAGGTTGTCCTCTTCCAGTACGTTCCAGTTCTTCCAGTCCAGTCCTGCTGCCACCATAAGTTCCTTCTGTGCCCTGGTAGGGTTCTTTACTCTTTTTGTCTTTGCCATTCTTTTTCCTGCTTTCCGATATACTTCTTATATTTCTCAAGAACGGACTCTTCTTTGCCATTCCTGGATATCTTAACAATGTTGGTGATTACTTCCTCTTTCAGAATTTCCAACCATTCAAGTAAATCTTTACGACTGTTTGCCCGGTTACAACATCTTCCCTGTGCATACTCTATTCTGTATTCCATAGCCACTCCTCCTTTTGCCGGCAAAACAATCACTGCCCTGTTCCCAGAGAACCTCAGATGACTGAACCATTCTGCTCTTTGTCACCATGGTCAGCCGCTTTTTCTCCAGACATTCCAGACAAACACCGTTTACCATTTCTCCCGGTTCGCAATTCCCATGGCACTCAGAACATTCCTGTCTATACACCAAAAAGTTCCCTGCCGGATTTCTTTAATCGTTCCAGTTCTTCCAGTCTGCTAAAGATTTCTTCCAGGATGTATTTGGTCGGAATTTCCTTTAACATTATTTTGATATCTTCCTCTGAACACCCCTGTGTATTCTGTACGATTGCCTGTTTTCCTAATTCACCCATTGCGTTCTCCTATTCCTCGTGTTACAATCACGATGTAGTATATTTTTGCTGGTCTTGTCCATTGCTTTGGTCGGCGTGGGGCAAGACCTTTTTCTTTTAATACAGATAGTCCTATGACTGCCAACCCTATAAGAACCAGCAGTGCCGGAATAAGTTTGTTTGGACCATCCATCCCAGCACCTCCTAACATCAGGGCTAAAAAACCTATTTTTTCATTCACTTTCGTTCCTCCCTTTTGTCATACAAAAAATCTAAAACTTCTTCTTCCGGAATTTTTAATACTCTGATAAATGCCCTTAAATCTGACACCGTCATATGCTCCGGGTCATCCCTTCTTTTGTAAAATGTGGATGAATGTCTTCCGGCTTTTTCCATGAGTTTCTTATAATCTACTCTTGCCAGCTTCATATAAGCTTCTATCACATCAGCGAAACGCTTATTTTTTTCTCCATACATTCCTAATGCTTTTACCGGTGGCATATAATTCCCCCCTTTCTGTCATATATAAATACTCATCATCTTCAAACTGAACCATAAAATAACTAATTTGCATCTTCTGTTTTGAAAAGATAATCAATTTTACTTCCTATTATCATCCAAGAAATAAGTAACTGGTACTCGTCTTGCAATTTTTACTCTCCTTTTCTATAATTGAGCCACAAGGCACTGCCATGCCTAAGTACATATGAAAGGAAGTTACCTATGACAAAACCAGAACTAAACAATGCTATTGATTCTGTAATAGACCAATTTGAAAAAGAAGCAAGCAAGTCTTTGGAATACCAGGACGATTATGGTAAAATCAATAGCGATGCTATTATTCAACAGAACACAGCCATAAAAAATGCTATGGTTTCTTTAAAGAAAATACTCTTAGCAGATAAAGAAAACTAATTTAAGCAGGCGGATTAGAAATAATCCGCTCTATTTCGCAAACATATTTCTCGAGTTCTTTTATTTCTTGTTCGCGTTTCATCAATTCTTCTACTGCCCATTCCAGCGATTTCTTTTTAAAATCTAATTCTTTTTTTAAATGCTCCAAAATTTCATCCATTTTTACTTGATTCCTCCTCTGTTTTGAAAAGATAATCTAATTTTCCTTCCTAATCTTTATCATCCAAGAAATACGTAACTGGTACTTGGAAGTAATCTGCTAACTTTTGAAGTTTTTCTATCTTGGGCTTACTTCTTCCTGTTTTCCTTGCCGTGATGATACAGGTAAATAATCTCATTGATAAACTCAGCGACTAAGTCCCCAATTCCAAAAGAGAATCAAAAATACTGAAATCCACATATTGTTCATTAGGCAACCTATAACGACTGCACTCATTGTTAGTAATAATAGACGTTTAATATCTTTAACCTCCTTTTTTAAATGCTCCAAAATTTCATTCATTTTTACTTGATTCCTTCTCTTCTGTTTTGAAAAGATAATCTAATTTTCCTTCCTAATCTTTATCATCCAAGAAATAAGTAACTGGTACTTGGAAGTAATCTGCTAACTTTTGAAGTTTTTCTATCTTGGGCTTACTTCTTCCTGTTTTCCAATTTGACAAGGTATTCTGTCCAATTCCTGTATCTTTTGATACTTGATATGAAGTTTTTCCTGTGTTCTGTAACAGTTCTTCATATTTGTTGTACAAGTAAATCACTCCTTCCTATATCTTGTAGTTGCATTTACTTCACAAATGTGATACACTGTTTTTACCATAAAACAAAAGTGAATTTCCAAGTAGTGTTTTTAATTTATCGCCACTGCCATTTTGTGAAGTTCCTTACACAACACATATTATCACTTCACATTTTGGAAGTCAATATATTAACTTCACATTTTGAAAGTTTGCTTTTTTGTACAAAAAAGGAGACCGAAATGTACGAGGTTTTTGAACAATTACTACAAAAATTTGGTATAACTACTGCTGATGTATGCAAAGCAACCGGCATAGGACAATCTACCATGTCGAATTGGAAAAATAGACGTAATTTGATTAGCGGAAAAAATGCTCAACTTATTGCTGATTATTTTGGTGTGTCTGTAGATTACCTCATGACGGGTAAAGAAAAAGAAGGAGGTGAAACTTACTATTTAAATGACGAGACTGCCAACATGGCACAAAAGATTTTTGAAAACAAGGAGTTGCGTATGCTGTTTGATGCTGCTCAAGATGCCGAACCGGAAGACTTAGAAACAGTACACAGTATGCTACTCGCCTTAAAAAGAAAGGAACGAGGATACATTGACGATTGATTATCAAATTCAGTTAATGACTTTCCCTAATAAAAAAGTAACTGAATCTGTCATCGAAAATGAAGATGGAAGTTACACAATATTTATTGAATCTTCCCTAACATATGAAAGGCAACAAAAAGCCTTCCAGCACGCTCTGAAACATATTATTGGAAATGACTTTGGCAAAGATAATGCTAATAGAATTGAATATAATACACATAATAACTGAACTTTCTTTTAATTCTATTAAAAAACTATATAAAATTATTTTAGAAAGGTTGATAGTGATATGGCAGAAAATAATAATTATGGTCCTAACTATATAGGAAACGTAATCCGCATTGTAGATTCCAGAACCATTCTGGTTGATTCCGGCAATAACAAATTAAAAAAGGATACTTACATTCAGATTTATGAACTCGGTCCGGAAATTTACAGTCATACAGGTGCTTCACTAGGTAATTATGAATTTGTTAAAGATACTTTAAAAGTAATAGAAGTAACAAATAGATATTCTGTATGTCAAAAGCAAGATACGAGAACTATTATAAAACCTTCTCAGTGGCAATTGACTCTTTCTCCTTTATTAAGCGAATCTTCTGAAACGGAATACGTTCCTTTAAAACTTGAAGAAAAAGATATTGAACCTCTAAACATTAAAGACCCATATATTCGTGTTGGAGATCCAATAAAACTTGCTTGACATTTATTTTTTTGGATGGTAAGATTGTTCTATTAAACAGAAATGGTCGTCGGGATAAGATGACTAGCGAGAACCCTCTTACCACCCTAGGTAAGGGGGTTTTTTCTTTACATGACAATTATCACTTATGACAAACCATTTAAAACCTATGAACAAATGATTGAAATTATGAAAAGCCGGAATATTATAATTGCAGACGAATCCTTTACTAAAATGGCGCTTCAAAATTTTTCATATTATTCTATTGTAAATGGATATAAAAATACTTTTTTACAACTTCCTAATTCTGAAAAATTTATAGAAGGTACTCGTTTTGAAGAACTATACACATTACATTCCATCGACACCAGTTTAAATACTATTCTTTTTAAATATATTATTTATATTGAAAAATCCTTAAAATCACGAATTTCCTATTTGATTTCTGAAAACTATGGAGTATACACCGATTGGAATGATATGAGCAATAATAATCCTGATGATTATTTATACAATCGTTATTATAGTAATTCAACCGGTAAACGCGATACCATTCTTCGTAAAATAAAAGAATGCATTACAAACCAACGTAATAATCCAAGTTTAATTCATTACCGAAATACAAAAAATCATATTCCACCATGGATTATTACTACCAATATACCTTTTGGATTAAGTATCGAATGGTATACCATACTAAAAGGAATACATAAATCCGATATTTGTTCTCAATTTTTATCTTCTGAAGCATTAACTATTGATGAACGTAAAGAATTTTTTATTAAAGCATTAAGTTTAATAAAAGAATATCGAAATAAAATAGCACATGGCAATAGAACTTTTAGTATTATGCAATTACCAATCCTTCCCAAGAAAGCCGCGATATTGCTTTCTCTTGGTAATTTAAAAGAATACGAGTATAACTCTCGCTTGGGACAAAATGATTTATTCTCTGTTATTTTAGTAATTTTAATCTTATTAAATGATTCCTATTTATTAACAGGATTTTACAGAGAGCTCTATACACTATTTATACCTTACGAACAAAACAATATTCTTTTTAATGGTAAATCTGTTTATGAAGTGTTCGGGCTTCCTAATAATACCTTAGATCGGATTCAGAAATTGTTAAAAGCAAGATTCACATAAAAAACCGCCCCAGTGTTCCCAGCACCAGAGCGGCAAGTATACATCCGAAGATATACACCCAAAATCCAAATATATTGTATCATCTTCGGACACCCAAAGTCAACGGAACGCATGTTTTCGAGGGTGCATTTTTTATACCCATTTTTAAGAAAGAGAGGATGATATTATGGCAAAAAGAAAGCAAAAGAACACTCTTCCAAGTGGTTCTAAAAGATTGCAAGTATATGTCGGTATGGTTGATGTACTGGATGAAAATGGAAAGCCGGTTCTGGATGAAAATGGAAAAGTGAAAAAGAAAAGAAAATATGAATCTGTAACTGCTCCTACTATGGAAGAAGCCAAAGCATTAAAAATGCAGGTACAGGAAGCCTATAAAGTAAATCCTAATGAAATGACTATCATGGATGGTATTAATACTTATATAGCTTCTATCAGAGCCGTAGAGTCCCCTAAAACTATTGAAGGGTATGAAACTATAAGGGACAATGGTTTTCAGTCTATTATGGGCTTAAATATAAAAAGACTAGACAATACAATATTACAGAAAGCCATTAACGAAGAGTGCGGCCGAATATCAAAATCAAAGCGAAGTAAAGGTAAGCCTATATCTGCCAAGACTGTCCGTAATGAATGGGGACTGATTTCTACCGTAATAAAAAAATATAACCCTCAGTTCCTGATAAATGTTACTCTTCCATCACACGTTGCTCCGGTACATGAATTATCTTCTCCTAAAGTGATTTTTGATATGGTAAAAGGAACTGAAATAGAGTTACCGGTTCTTCTGGCTATGTGGCTTTCATTTACTATGTCTGAAATAAAAGGACTTACAAAATCTTCTTCTATCAAAGGTGATTACATTTACATTGATAAAGTTGTAGTACACACGAAAGATGGAGAAATTGAAAAGAATATAGCAAAGAATAAAAAAAGAAACCGAATGCATCGCATTCCACCATACATAAGGGAATTAATTGACAAAGTAGAAGGGGACAGACTTGTAGAATTAAGTGGTAAGGCAGTAGCAAATCGTTTTGTTTATCTGTTAGAAAAAAATAATTTACCACATATGTCCTTTCATGATCTGAGGCATGTCAATGCTTCTGTCATGTCCTTTTTATCCATTCCTACGGAATACGCTATGGATCGTGGTGGTTGGAGTTCTCCAAAAGTAATGCAGGGAACCTATATGCAGGTATATGATTCTGAAAGGATAAAGGTAGACAATACAATAGATAATTATTTTGAAAACGAATTTTTCACCCCCAAAGTCACAGATGAAAAATATAATGCATGGCTCACTTTATTTGATAAAACTGACTGTGAAGAGAGCAGGAAAGAGTACGAAAATTTTACCAATGCAACACGAAATGCAACACGATAAAAGAAAAAAGCCCTAAAACTAGGGCTTTTTAGAATGGACCAGACGGGAATTGAACCGGTCAAAATGTATTTTTAGTAAATGTTGATTTTAAGCCATTTCTTGTCAATCCCTTGTAAATACTGCATTCTTGATTATCAATATGAATAATATTTTTTTGAT
>SVFS01000016.1:40493-42769 GCA_015056725.1 Lachnospiraceae bacterium
AAACTGACTGTGAAGAGAGCAGGAAAGAGTACGAAAATTTTACCAATGCAACACGAAATGCAACACGATAAAAGAAAAAAGCCCTAAAACTAGGGCTTTTTAGAATGGACCAGACGGGAATTGAACCCGTGTCCGAAGCTCCATCCCCTGTACTTCTACAAGCTTAGTCTATCGATTAACATTCCCTCCTGCATCCGGTGACAGACACCCGGATACATTCAGTAGCTTCATAATACGCCCACATACGCAAAGCTTAGTATGTGTCGTTTCCTATCTAGTCGATGCCAGATTCTCTAAGGATAGGTACAAAGAGTCTGACAGCTGCAACTAGGCAGCGTATGCTAAATTATCGTTAGCGTTTAATTTTAAGTTTGCCATTAACGTGTGGCAACGGCTTGCTTCTCCAGTTTCAAAAACCCCGTCGAAACCTTGACTGGCCCTTATTCAATTTTATGCTTTTTTATTCTAACGAATAGTTTCCTTTAAGTCAACACTAACCTTATCCAAGATTTCTAATCTTAAATTCCTTTTCCGCTTCTCGCTTCATATCCTTCTTCGCAATATCCTGACGCTTATCGTAAAGTTTTTTACCACGGCAAAGTCCTATTTCCATTTTAGCCTTACCGTCTTTAAAATATACCTGTAAAGGAACAATTGTGAAACCTTTTTCCTTAATTTTTCCGGTTAATTTATTAATCTCAGATTTGTGAAGTAAAAGTTTTTTCACACGCAACGGATCTTTATTAAAAATATTCCCCTTTTCGTAGGGAGAAATGTGCATCCCATAGACAAACATTTCTCCATTTTCAATACGGATAAAGGATTCTTTAATACTGCATTTTCCCATGCGTAGACTTTTCACTTCGGTTCCATGCAATACCAAACCTGCTTCTATTTTCTCATCCACAAAATAATCATGGTATGCTTTTTTATTATTGGCTACTAATTTCATAGTTTCTTTACTCATGGGTTAATTCTCCCTTTTTAAAACATTTTTTGTCACGCTTCTTCCGTTTCCTTTTCTGCAATGACAAAATCTATGGTTCTTAAGAATTTATCGGTTTGTTCCACCTGAACCTGAACCGTCTGGCCTAATTTATATTTGATTCCGGTATCTCTTCCTACCATTTCATAAGCCTGTTCATCATATAAGAAATAATCTCCCGGTAATTTAGATACATGCACCATGCCTTCCACCGTATTAGGTAATTCCACATAAATTCCCCATTGGGTTACCCCACTGACTACTCCGGTAAATACCTCTCCTATATGGCGTTCCATATACTCCACTTTTTTCAGTTTATTAGTTTCTCTTTCTGCTTCTTCTGCTCTTCTCTCTAATCGGGAAGACTGGCTTGCCACTTGGGTTAGAATTTCTTCATAATGTTCCAGCTTTTTAGACTTCATACGTCCACGAATCCAGTCTTTGATAATTCTATGAATCTGCAGATCCGGATATCTTCGAATTGGAGAAGTAAAGTGACAGTAATAGTCACATGCAAGTCCAAAATGTCCGGTACAATCTACCGTATACTTTGCCTGCTTCATACTTCGAAGAGCCAGCCTTGAAATCAATGCTTCCTCAGCACTGCCTTCCACTTTGCTCAACAATTTCTGAATTTCTTTCGGATGCACTTCTTCCTTATTTACTTTCATGGAATATCCAAAATTATAAATAAAGGAGGCAAGTTTCTGTATTTTTTCCGGGTCCGGAAAATCATGAGTTCTATATACAAAAGGCATTTCCAGCCAGTAAAAATGCTGTGCTACAGTTTCATTGGCAACCAGCATAAAATCTTCAATAATTTTAGTGGCTACATTTCTGTCATACGGTTTAATCTCTACCGGATGCCCTTCTTTATCCAATAAAATTTTAGACTCTGGAAAATCAAAATCAATAGAACCACGTTTTTTTCTCTTATGACGAAGAATGGCTGCCAGTTCTTCCATCTGTTCAAACATGGGCACTAAATCTTTGTAACGTTCCCGTTCTTCCTGATCTTTGTCCTCTAAAATTTTCTTCACGGACGTATAAGTCATTCTCTCATTGACACAAATTACGGTCTCCTCGATAGAATGATCCACTACTTCTCCTTTGTCATTAATCGTCATAAGACAACTTAATGCCAAACGATCCACACCGGCATTTAGAGAACAAATTCCATTGGATAATTTATGAGGTAGCATTGGAATCACCCTGTCTACCAAATATACACTGGTTCCACGTTCCAAAGCTTCCCTGTCCAAAGCGGAACGCTCCTGCACATAGTTACTTA
>SVFS01000100.1 GCA_015056725.1 Lachnospiraceae bacterium
AATGAAAACAAAAAAGCATCTAATTCTTCATCATCTGTTTCGATTTGCCGGATGATATATTCTTTCCCTTCTTCCGCAGTACGTAAATTCATACGCATCTCCTTACTATTTCACGTTGTCAGTCTAATTATCTTTCACATAACGTCTTTGAGTTAGTTTCAACTAACACATTGGTATATTAACACCTTGTTCCTATTTTTTCAATACTTTTTTTGAAAATTTTGACAAAAAAATGTTCTGCCGGGTAGGCAGAACATTTTACTGTTTAGAAATCAATTATTCCAAGACCTTTCAATATAGAACTAAAGAAAATCATAATAATGAAAATCGGCGCAATATACTTAATCATAACTGTATAAAGCTTTTTGCTTTTAAACTTGCTACTGGATTCCACTTCATCCACAATCGCTTTTGGTTTGATAATATATCCTGCAAATACACAAGTAAAGAATGCTACGATAGGCATAATCACACTATTACTCAGGAAATCAAAGAAGTCCAGAATAGAAAGACCCCATACCTGAATATGACTCCAGATGCTAAATCCCAAAGCAGACGGAATAGCAATTAACATCGAAACTATTGCGACAATAATACTGGCTTTTGTTCTTCCCCATGTTGTCTTTTCTTCAATAAAAGAAACAATGGTTTCCATTAGTGAAATCGCAGATGTCAGTGCTGCAAATAAAACTAACAAGAAGAAAGTTACACCAATAACCGTTCCCATTCCCATACTGTCAAATACCTTAGGTAATGTAATAAACATAAGACTCGGACCTGAATTTAAAACCGATTGATCTCCACCGGAAAATGCAAATACTGCCGGAATAATAATAAGACCTGCAATAAAAGCAATCAATGTGTCAAAAAACTCTATCTGATGTACAGAAGATTCCAAATCATCCTTCTTACCCATATACGAACCATATGTAATCATAATACCCATTGCGAGTGACATAGAGTAAAACAACTGTCCAAGTGCCGCAAACACCAAACTAACAGAGAATTTACTAAAATCCGGTTTGAAATAGTAAACCACACCTGCCATGGCACCATCTCTTGTAACACTATAAATCGCAATGATGACCGATAACACCACAAGAACCGGCATCATAATTTTACTTGCTTTTTCGATTCCCTTCTGTACTCCCATGATTACTACAAACATTGTCATAAGCATAAATACAAGCAACCAGATAACAGGCTCTCCCGCCAGAGATATAAAACCGGTAAAATAATTATCCCCTGCGGCCGCTTTTCCCTGCCCAATCAGATAAGTAGCCAAATACTTCGTTACCCACCCTCCAATTACACAGTAATACGGAAAAATAACACACGGTACTACACACGCAAGATATCCTACAAAAGTATACTTTTTGTTTAATACAGAAAATGCACTAAGTGCGCTCTTTCCTGTCTTTCTACCAATTGCAATTTCTGTCATCATAAGTGCGAAGCCAAACGTTACCGCAAGTATCAAATATACAAGCAGGAATGTACCACCACCATATCTAGCTGCTAAATATGGAAATCGCCAAAGATTTCCCAAACCGACTGCCGAACCGGCAGCTGCCATAACAAAACCAATTTTACTTGTAAATCCCTCTTTTTTATTCATTTCGTATCTCCTATTTTATCATATTGTAAATTTAAACTTTCCTTGGATTTTTTATCGTCATAGCATATGCCGTATTACACAATCCGAGCACTGCTGATGTAATAAACAAAAGCTCTATTCCAAGCATATGCCATATCCATCCACCGAAAAGTGCGATAAATATCGTAATCACATGGTTAATGGATACTCCGGTAGAAATTGTCGCTTTCACTTCATCTTCGTTTTCGGATAAGTCCTGCACATACAGATTTGATGCCATAGACGCCAACGAAATAACAGCATCTAATATGTAATTAACACAACAAATAATAAACGCTACATTCTTCGGAAACATATGGTGTGCAAATCCGTAAAAGAAACATACAATCACCAAAATCAACGTATCACTTACCATGACAATCTTGTATCCCAGCTTGTCGATTATTTTTCCCACAAGCGGAGATGCTAAAAAGCACGCTATCGCAGAAATTGCAAACAGCAAACTGACGGTCGCTGCATTTGCACCGTAAAACAAAATCAAAACATACGGACCAAATGTCAGAAACACCTGCTTTCTTGCACCATAAAACATCTCCAACATATAATACTTTTTGTATTTTTTATGAAAATAAAAACGACGTTTATTTTCATCTGTTTTACTCTTTCCGGTAATACGTGATGATACGATTACGCTTACTGCCGCCAACGCTGTTGCCAATCCGAAAAACAGCATATACGGCTGATTCTGTCTAAATGCAGAAAAAGCAACCACCACCATTATAAAGCCTACAAGCGTACCAATCTGGGTACTTGCCGTTTGGACTCCAAGTGCTGCACCACCGCATTTTTCCTTTGCATACTTTAAAGAGAGCGTGTTTTTCATTCCAATCTGAATATGCTCGCCAAAAGAATATATACAAATTGCAAGCGTTGCAAGTATTTTTGTTGCCGGCAAAAATGCATGCATTCCCATTCCGATTAGCATAATTACTGCACCCAGCTTATACAATGTCTCTGCCGACAGCATATAAAACACTGCAAGTACAAATACTAATAAAATCCCCGGAATTTCACGAAAAAACTCTGTAATCCCTCTGTCCATTTCTCCCATTTTTACCACTTCTGCGAGAAAGTTGTCCATCATCCCTTTATATAAACCATAAGATAAACCTGTAACAAAGACTGATATCAGAAACCATTTATACTTTGAATTTTGCTGAAATACTTCTTTCCCCTGTTTGATAATATTAATACTGTTCATTTCTCATCTCCTTGCTAACGACAATTATAAACGCAGAATTTATAAGTCGCAACTTTTCTAAGCAACTTTTGCAAAATAAAAACTTTTTCATGCTTAGCCAGTAACAAACATGTTATAATAATATTTGTAAGGGAATCACAAGAGAGGAATGGTAATTATGACACACAATGAATTTAAAGACTACTTATTTGAAGTACTGAACGAAACAGAAGAGCTGGATATCGCAGACATCGAAACCTACGACAGAGAACATAAATTTAAAGTCGTTGTTGCAGACGGTTCACAGTTCATAATCACTACAGAACCATGTGGAAACATGTTTATACTAAGGTAGGTCTTACCTTAGTTTTTGTTCATAATCGTTTTATTGTTACTTCTTAGAGTGGATGCAACCCAATACACACTAATTAAAAAACACAAAATCAGTCCCGGACAAAATAACCCGATTACAGCATATGCTGTAATCGGGTTTTCATATTATCTTGTATCGCTTTTCCTTATTGTTTAATCAATTTTGAAACGGTTCATGGATTCTTCCAAAACGTTCGTTTCTTTCTTCAGATATTCCATATTTTCTGCAAGCTTCGACATAACGCTAACCTGTTCATCTAATGCAGAAGTCACTTCTTCTGTAGAGGCTGCTGCTGTCTCTGCTTCCATTGAAATATTATTTACTGCAGATTGAATATCATCTTTATCGCTATTGATTTGTCCCATTCCGTCCACAACAATCTGTAAGCCGCTTACAAGCTCAGTTACTTTCTTTTCAATCTCACCAAAGATTTCTATTGTCTTGTCCAGGAACATTCCCTGTTCGTTTACAATACTCTGGGTTTCTACTGCGGATTTAGTAGTCTTATCTGTCATAACAGACATCTTACTCAGTCTCTGCTGTACTTCTCCTGCTGCTTCTGCTGACTGATCCGCAAGCTTACGGATTTCTTCTGCAACTACTGCAAATCCTCTTCCCGCTTCACCAGCTCTTGCCGCTTCAATGGAAGCATTCAGTGACAATAAGTTTGTCTGCTCAGCAATACTGTTAATCGTATCGATGATTCCTTCGATTTCTGTAGAGTGTGCCTGTACACCGTTTACGTTTTCTACCAGAACATCTGTAATTTCTGCTGTCGTCTTTGCTTTTTCATGCAAATCATTAATAATAATCTGTCCCTGATGTACTGCTTCTGTCGCTTCACCAATGGCTCCTGACATCTGATTTGTTTCTACGTTAATTGCATTCAGACGATCCGCAAATTCATGCATCTTATCATTACTTCTGTCTGTTTCTGCTGCCTGTACCTGCAGACCGTTTGCTACTTCTGCAATACCAACTGAAATATTTTGAATGGATTCATTCAGATATTCTGTCTTTTCGGAAATATCGTCTGCCATTTGATTAACATTTCCGCCAAAATGCTTCATCTCAGCCATTAACAAACGGATTTTTTCAAAGGTATCATTCAAAACATGACCTAACGAACCAAATTCATCACGTCTCTTGATTTCAAATTTCTGTGTGAAATCGCCAAGTGCCACCTGTTCAAGACCTTTGTTGATGATCTTAACACTCTTACTGATTCCTGCCGCAATCACTGTACCGATAGCCATTGCGATAATAACTGCCATAATGACAAATACAACCGTAAGGTTACGGATAGCACTTACTTCTGCTACAATATTTCTTTCCGGAATCAAACTGCATAAACTGATTCCTGTTTTCCCAATTGGAGAATATACATATAAATAACTGTCACCATTCCATGTCACATAATCACTAAAGGAGGTTTCTCCTTCCAGTGATGTCTGATAAAAGGCTTCATCCATAAAAATAGTATCGTCTATCTTTTCTAAGACATCTGTTCCTTCCGGACCGGTCTTTCGGATGCGTGCAACCTCTTTTCCGTCTGACGATATCATTGCACTGATACTGTCTATACCAAAATCCAGTTTCCCAAGCATCTCTTCTACATATTTCATACTTAAATCAAGTACCAGATATGTATCACCTACAATAAATTTCTGTACATTCGTAAACGCATAATCCGTACCATCACTTCCGCGCATGGTATCAAGCGCCGCATGCGTTCCAAACCAAGCGTTTTTCAAAGACTTATTCTCTGTAAAAGTCTTTCCGATTCCAGAAGCCATAAATTCATCATAAACGGAGGCTTCCAAGTCTTTTTCCAATGAACTCATGGAATTTCCCTGTTTCGGAATCGTATAATAATTGCTGATATAGTCTGTACTATTATACATCTGGAGGATTTTTGCTTTTGCATTTCCAAAATATTCAAGCCATGCCGGATCTGTATTATCACTATACTGGCCGTAATACGTTTTCATGTCCACACCGTTTACCTGCTCTAACGATCTGGAAGAAACACCATCTGTCAAAATGCCGGCATACAGACTTACCGCTTCTACTGTATTTAAAGAAGACTCTTCATACTTTGCTAAAATAGTTTTTGATGCTGTAGAATATGAAACAACTCCAAGCAATACTAATAAAAAAACAGGAATAAAAAAGCCGGCAAAAAGCGTTGTTCTAATACTTGTTTTCCTAACCTTTACGTTATTTGCTTTAACTGTTTTTTTCACTTTTTCTTTTTTCTTTATCATACGCATTCTCCTTAGCTAATGATTTCACACTCATGCCAATATTGTAACAAATATACAATTATTTACAATATTTATACGAAAGCATGTCAATAATTTACTACACAATATCAAAATAGACATTATATTTTCATCACAAATACCAATCAGCCCACAATTTTCATTGCAATTATATTTCATACTGGTTATTATGAACATATAAATAAAAAATAAGGAGGGTGTTCATATGAAAAATAGCGACAAAAAG
>SVFS01000017.1 GCA_015056725.1 Lachnospiraceae bacterium
ATGGAATCATCCGTTTCTCTTGCATCCCATACAAGAGTAGACGTCTTCGTCCCATTTGCCCGGATTCTTTCAAACCCCTGCGCTATCATGTCTACTTTATATTCTGATACGTCCCTGGACTGTAATGCTCCCGTACCTGCAAGCTTGGTAAGTGCATGAAAACTTTTTCCGCCAGGAGCTGCACATACATCCAGTACAAAATCATCTTTTTGAATATTTGCACACTCTGTCACCAGCATAGAGCTGGCATCCTGTACGATAATCAGTCCTTCCTCAAAGCCCGGCAGTTCCGTTACCGATTCCAATCCCGTACATAAATATGCATACGGAACCAGTGGATGTCTGTATGCCTGCACGCCCTGTTTTTTCCACACTTCTTCCAATTCACCGCGTTTCGTATCTTCCAGTGTTTCTTCCATGCGGATTGTTACCGCTTTAATATCCAGAAGATGTTTTGTCATCTCTATGGTTTTTTCTTTGCCGTAATCAGCTTCCCATAAATCAATAATCAGCATTGGCATCGATGCCTTTATAGACAAGGCTTCTTTCCAGCTTATATTCTTATCTTTTTCCGGATCCGGCAATAAAAGTGCCTCTCTGCTCCGTGCAATACTTCTAAGTACGCCGTTTACAAATCCTTTTAGAGAATGAAATTTTCTCTTTTCTGCCAGTTTTACCGCCTCATTACATACCGCACTGTCGGGTACATGATCCATATACAAAAGCTGATATGTACTCATCCGCATAAGACTGCGGATAAGCGGCTTCATTTTTTTAACAGGTACTTTGGAATACTGATTCAGAATATAGTCAAGTTCTATTCTTCGTTCCACAGAGCCTTCCGCCACGCGCTTAATAAATGCCTTATCCTGTTTATCAAGATAGTTATATTTATCAAGCACCTGTCTGATAATTGTATTACTAAATCCGTTTTCCCTGTCTATTTCCATCAGGATTTCAAGAACAATTTCTCTTGTATTCTGCATTCGTTTTTTTATTCCTTAATCTCTTCTATTGCTTCTTCCGCCACCAAAAATCAGTACCAGTCTCAAAAGCTGCAAAATAGAAGATGCTGCTGCCGCTACATAAGTAAATGCTGCCGCATCCAATACTTTATCTACATGACGGACTTCCTGATAACCTAAAATCCCATAATCTCCAAGCATCTGTTTGGCTCTTCTGGATGCATTAAACTCTACCGGCAATGTCACAATCTGAAACAATACCGCTAACGAAAATACCCAGATACCAATCTGCACGATGGTAGAACCTGCTCCTGAAATCAGAAGCCCTATCAGAATTATCGGAAGTCCGAGTCTGCTTCCGATATTTGCTGCCGGAACAAGTATTGAACGGAATTTCAGCGGTCCGTATCCGTAATGATGCTGCAGGGCATGACCACATTCATGTGCTGCCACGCCGATTGCTGCAACAGAGGTTGAATTATACACACTGTCTGATAATCGAAGTACCTTTTTTGACGGATCATAATGATCTGTCAGATTCCCTCTGACATGCTCTACTACTACATCAGAAATACCGCTCATCTGCAAAATTCTCTGAGCCGCAGATGCACCTGTCATTCCACTCATGCTCTGCACTCGGGAATATTTATTGTAGGTACTGTTTACCTTTGCACTTGCCATAAGACAAAGTACGGCACCGATTAACACTAAAAAATAAGTCCAGTCTAAGCCATAATATCCATAGCCATAACCTAATCCATATCCATACATAATATGTTTTTCTCCTACAAATTATTATTATCCAAGGATTTCGCCTGCTTCAAGCTGATATCCAATCAAGAAATCCTTTACCGGCATTCTCTTCTTGCTTTCAAGCTGTACTTCCTGTAATACCAACTGCCCTTTTCCGGTTTGGATGTATAATGCGTCTTTTGTTACATTCACAATCTCACCCGGTCTTGCAGCTGTATCTTCTTCCAAAACTGCCGCACGCCATACCTTCATGTTTTTATTTCGGAGACGGCAATATGCGCTTGGCCAGGAATTCATTCCGCGTACAAGTCTTTCTAATACGATTGCCTCTTTCTCCCAATCTATTTTGCCCATTTCTTTCGTAAGCATACGCACATGGCTGGCTTTCTCTTCCTCCTGTTTTATAGGGGTCAAAGTTCCTTTTTCAATTTCCGGTAACGTTTCAATCAAAAGTTCTGCTCCTGCGATTGCCAGCTTATCAAACAGACTCTCTCCTGTTTCTTCTGCTGAAATCTCAACTTCCTTGGTGGTCAGAATATCTCCTGTATCAAGCCCTTCATTCATCTGCATAATGGTCACGCCCGTTATAGCATCACCATTTAAGATTGCCCACTGAATCGGTGCAGCACCTCTGTATTTTGGTAACAATGAGGCATGAATATTAATACATCCGTATTTTGGCATCTCCAGGATTTCTTTTGATAAAATCTGGCCAAATGCAGCTACAACAAAAATATCTGCTTCATATCCCCGCAGAACTTCTACAGCTTCTGCTGTTTTGATTTTTTCCGGCTGAAAAACCGGAAGTTCATAACGGAGTGCACATTCCTTTACCGGCGAAAAACTCATTTCCAAGCTTCTCCCTTTTTGTCTGTCCGGCTGTGTCACAACAGCAGTTACCTCATGTCCGGCCTTTACCAGTGCCTCTAATGCTCCCACCGAAAAGTCCGGTGTTCCCATAAAAACAACTTTCATTCTATTCCTCCAATAAAAACAGCTTTACTCTTCTGCGATTTCTTCCTCTTCATCGTATGTCACATCTAGTAGTGGCCCTTCTACCTTTTCTACATAAAGATGTCCGTCCAGATGATCATTTTCATGGCAAATTGCTCTTGCAAAAAGTTCTGTTGCTTCCAGTTCAAAATATTCCATCTTTTCGTTGTAAGCACCTACTTTTACATAGTTAGGTCTTGTTACCTGACCGGATTTGCCCGGTACACTAAGACATCCTTCCTGCCCTGTCTGTTCTCCGTCTGTTGCAAGAATTTCAGGATTGATAAATACATGTAAATCCTCACCTGTCGTATCAATTACAAAAATTCTCTTTAAAATACCCACCTGCGGAGCCGCAAGACCTACGCCGTTTGCCTCATACATAGTATCAATCATATCTTCAATTAATTCTGCTGTTCTTTCTGTCATCTCCTTAACCGGCTTGCAGATTTTTCCAAGTACCGGTTCTCCCTGTTCTCTGATATTTCTAAGTGCCATTGTATTTCCTCCTTAATAACTGCTGATTGGATTAAAATCAAACTGCATCTGTGTATTTTCGTATCCGTTTTGTTCCATCAAATCTTTTGCCTGTACAAGCATTTCATAATCCGCGCTCTTACAATACAGTACCATCCTGTAGATATCCTGAATCTTCCCGATAGATGCACTCGCCGGTCCCATAACCGTAAGCTTCTCAGACTTCCACGTATTTCGCAACAAATCTGCCATTCTCTGAGCCTGTTCCATTGCAGAATTTTCCTGTTTGGATGTTACAAGCACTGCCAGCATGTGCTCTGCCGGCGGATAATGTGCTAATTCCCTATATAAGATTTCTTCTTCATAAAAAGCATCGTAATCCTGATTTGCCGAATGCACAATGCTATAGTGCTCCGGCTGATACGTCTGAATTACTACTTCCCCGGCCGCTTCTCCTCTTCCTGCTCTTCCTGCTGCCTGTGTAAGAAGCTGGAAGGTTCTCTCCGCAGCCCGATAATCTCCTGCAAATAAGGACATATCTGCTGCAAGCACTCCTACCAGTGTTACATTTGGAAAATCATGCCCTTTTACAATCATTTGTGTTCCAAGCAGAATATCCGCTTCTCCTTCTGAAAAAGCAGACAGAATCTTTTCATAACTATCTTTTGTTTTTGTTGTATCGCCATCCATACGAAGAACCTTCGCCCCGGGATACATTTCCTTTAATTTATCCTCAACTGCTTCTGTTCCCGCTTTGAATCCTAAAATATATTTGGAACCACATTCCGGACAAAGACTTACTTTCAAAGTTTCATAACCACAATAATGACAAACCAGCTTATTCCCTTTATGCTCTGAAAGAGATACATCACAATGCGGACAGGTCATAACATGCCCACAGCTCCTGCAGGATACAAACCCTGCATAGCCTCTTCGGTTCAAAAACAACATGATTTGCTGTTTCTTATCCAATCTGTCTTCTATCAATTCCTGTAATTTTCTGCTGAAAATAGAACGGTTTCCTTCTTTCAGTTCTGTCCTTAAATCTGCCACATGAACTGACGGCAATACATTTCCCGTCAATCTGGTGTTTAATGTGAATAGACCGTAATCTCCACGCTTTGCATGATAAAAGCTTTCCATAGACGGTGTAGCCGAGCCAAGTACAACGCTTGCACCATGTAAAGACGCCAGATAAATTGCCGTTTCTCTGGCATGATATTTGGGCATTGTTTCACTCTTATAGGATGGCTCATGCTCTTCATCTATAACAATCAGTCCCAGCTTTTGAAACGGGGTAAACAATGCTGAACGCGGACCGATAATTACATCTATATCTCCATTCTTTGCACGCTCACACTGGTCATACTTCTCTCCTGCCGAAAGCGAAGAATTCATAACCGATACCCGCTTACCGAAACGTCTGTAAAACCGCATTACCGTCTGGTAAGTCAGTGCAATTTCCGGTATCAGCACAATCGCCTGTCTGCCACGCTTAATACAATTCTCAATAAGTTCCATGTAGACTTCTGTTTTTCCGCTTCCGGTAATTCCATGAATCAGATATGTCCCCGGATTTCCATTATCATAATCCCTTATAATCGCATCAACAATTTGCTGCTGCTCCGTACTTAATATTTTCTTCGGAACAATTCCACCGGAAAACTGCACCGGATTACGATAAATACGTGTACTTTCTATGGCTATGACACCCTGTTTTTCCAAACTTGCAATCGTTGCAGGCGCAATATGCAGTTTCTGCTTTACCAGCTCATAGGGCAGTCTTTCAATGCCAATCAATTCCTGCAAAAGTCTTGCCTTTGCAGTTTGATGCTTTCCTGCCACTTCATCATATAATTGCTTTGTTTCTTCTTCCGAAAGCAACCTGACAAGCTCTTTTTTCTCAAGACTTTTTTTCTTCTGTCTTGCCGGAAGTACTGTTTTCATTGCCGTAATCATCGTAGAACCATAACGATGCTTCATCCATGCCGCAAGCTGCAACATTTTATCTTCCGCTGCCACATCCTTTTTAGGCATTTCCAGAATATCCTTTATCTTAGAAGGATCATACTCTGACGTTTGGGTAATTTCTACCACATATCCCTGTCGAACAGTATTTCCTTTTCCGAAAGGAATCATAACAGAGCTTCCGATTTTTACCTGCGAAAGCAGATACTCCGGAATTCGATATTCAAATGGCCTATCCACATTTTCGTGGGAAATATCTACGATAATTTTCGCGTACAACTTTTAAGCCTCTAATTCTGCCAGTATCTCCTGAATCAGAACTCTTTCATCCATTGGGTATTTTTTCCCTTTTATTTCCTGATAATCCTCATGACCTTTTCCGGCCAAAACAACAATATCTCCCGGCTGACCATTTACGATAGCGTATTTAATTGCTTCCTTCCGGTCTGGAATCTCTACATATTTGCCAGTTGTTTTTGCCATACCTGTCTTAATATCCGCTATAATGTCCATGGGTTCTTCATCCCTTGGATTATCCGATGTAATAATTGTCAAATCAGACAACTTACCACTAACTTCTCCCATCTCAAAACGACGGAGTTTGGAACGGTTTCCACCACAGCCAAACAATGTCACAAGACGGTTTGGCTCATATTCTTTTAATGTAGAAAGCAAGCTTTCAAGCGCCATCGCATTGTGGGCATAATCAATCATCAACGTAAATTCATCCGACACTTTTACCATCTCGATACGGCCTTTTACCTTGGCCTGCAAAAGAGCACTCTTAATATTATCAAGGGACACATTAAAATGTCTGCAAATAGCGATGGCTGTCAGTGCATTATAAACACTGAATCTTCCCGGTGTAGCAATTTCCACATCAAAATCCATCAGACCACATACATGAAATGCTACGCCCAGTCTTCCCGGTTTTTTCACAAGCTGCATCTTCTCAGCCCGTAAATCGGCTCCTTCTTTTAAGCCATATGTTTCCAGTTCGCACGTATGGCCCGAAAGTACAGTTTCCCAATGCTTATCATCAAAGTTCACAATACCGTAACGGCACTGTTTAAACAAAAGGCCTTTGCAAGCCATATAATCTTCAAAATCTTTATGTTCATTCGGTCCGATATGGTCAGGCTCCATGTTTGTAAAAATACCAAGTTCAAAGGCAAATCCCTGTGTTCTGTGAAGCATCAGTCCCTGGGAGGAAACCTCCATTACACACACATCACATCCTGCATCTACCATTTCCCTAAAATACTGCTGCAGGACATACGATTCCGGTGTTGTATTGCTTGCCGGTATTTTCTTATCTCCGATGATTGCTTCTATGGTTCCTACAAGTCCTACTTTATGACCGGCATGTTCCAATATGGATTTCACAAGGTAGGTTGTCGTTGTTTTCCCTTTTGTTCCCGTAATGCCGATTACCTTTAATTTATCTCCCGGATTCCCAAAATATGCTGCTGAAATAAATGCCATTGCATATCTTGTATTTTCCACCTTTATAATTGTCACGTCACTGTCTTTTGGCACTTCCACATCTTTTTGTACAACAAGGACTGCCGCTCCTTTTTCTGCGGCTTCATAAGCTTTTGAATGCCCATCAAAAACAGCACCCTCTATACAGATATACAGACATCCTTCCGACACCTTACGGGAGTCATACACAACATCTGTTACTTCTCTGTCTAATAAGCCCTGCACTACTTCATAATCTAATTTTTCTACTAAATCTTTACACCGAAACATGGCTACTCTCCTAATTACAATCACTCTCTATACGATACCATATTTTCACTTCCATGCCAAACAGGAACACCTAAAGAATTACTTAAAAAAGCATAAAACATCGCTAAGAATTACAATAATTTGTCATAATAATCTGAACCGTTTTCACGCCCCTGTATTCATTGATATCAGGATAATATGTAACTGTCAGCGGAAGTCTTACATTTCCTTCTCTAAACAACTGCTGCACCAGCTCTTTTCCATGTGTCTGCTCCAAAAAAGAAAGCAACTCATCCACATTTCCAAAATACATCATATCCTTTGGCATTTCCAAATCATCCAGTATTCTAAACTTTATAGCTCTACCGCTTTTCCCAAGTACTGCCGCTTTTGTCAAAAGAACATTTTTTTGTGCAAATACCGGCTTACTATTTCCCACTCCGAATGGCTCTAACAATTCCAATTCTTTTACAAATTCTTCTGTCACATAAGAAACCGGCATTGCAATATCGATATGGACCTTCGGCTCAAAATCAGCTTCCCCAAGTGTACAATTCTGACACAAACGCTCTCTTAAAGTATCGATGTCCTCTTCCTTCATGGAAAGACCTGCTGCCATCTTGTGACCGCCAAACTTTGTAAATAGCAGTTTCACTTTTGACAATTCTTCGTACATATCATAGCTTTCCACAGAGCGTCCGGAGCCTTTTACGCCCTCTTCGCCCTTTGTCAGGATAATCGCCGGTCTGTTATATTTCTCACGAATCCGTCCTGCCACAATTCCTGCCAGACTTTCATGACAGGAAGGTAAATATACAACCAATACTTTCGGCAATACTCCGCCTGATTCTATAAGGGTTGCTTCGATTTCCTGTACTGCAAGTACTACCCCTTGCTCTGTCATATCTTTGCGGCTGTCATTTAATGCCTTTAACTCTGCTGCCATTTTTACAGCCTTTGTATAATCCTCTTCCAGTAAGAGCTTTAATGCCATGTGTGCACTCTCTAATCTACCGGATGCATTCAAGCACGGACCGATTACAAATCCGATATGATAGCTACTGATTTCCCGTTGCTTAAGTCCGTTTACTTCTATCAGGGCACGTAATCCGGGATGGGATGTCTGTCGGATTCTTTTTAATCCTTCCCTGACAAGAATACGGTTCTCATCCTGCAATTCCATCACATCACAAATGGTCGCAATTGCTGCCGGCTCTAAAAGAGCCTCCTCTTCAGCCTCCCCGATGTCAAGCATTTGTGCAAGCTTATAAGCTACTACCGCTCCACAAATACCGGAGAATGGGTATGTATCATCCAATCTCTTGGGATCCACAACTGCATCTGCAGGCGGAAGAATATAACGTTTTTCTTCCCCTTCTGTTTCATAAGGAATTTCATGATGGTCTGTTACAATTACCTGCATAGACATACTTTTTGCAAGCTCAATCTGACTTGCCGCAGCAATTCCGTTATCGCAGGTCACAATAAGCTCCACGCCATCTTGTGCCGCCGCTTTAATCAGTTCTTCATTTAATCCATATCCATCTGTAATTCTATGAGGAATGGCAGTATCTACATTACCGCCTACAATGCGGATTGCTTTCTCTAATATAAACGACGCACAGATACCATCCACGTCATAATCCCCTATAACACGGATTTTTTTACCTTGTGCGATGGCACCTTTAATAATCTCTGCAGCTTTTTCCATATCTGTCATAAGCTGCGGTGCATACAAATCCGCTTTTGTTCCGTAAAGATATTTGCGAACCGCTTCCATTCCCTCTACATCACGGTTGCGGATCAGTCTTGCCAAAACAGGCGATATCTGAAAGGTCTCTGCAATTTTTTGAAAATCTGCCTTTTTGGCAGCAATAAACCAATTTCCCATATTTTGAAAAAGAGGACTGCCACCGCATTGGACAGTCCTCATCCTTATCTGTTCTTATTTTTCTTCTTTTACTGCAAATTTATTGCGCAGTATTGTCCAAAATGCACTTGCAAGACAAATAGATGAATATGTACCGCAAAGAATACCTACCATCAATGGAAGTGCAAATTCACGGATTGATGAAACACCGTAAATGTATAATGCTGCTACCATGATAAAGGTTGTCAGAGAGGTAAAGATACTTCTGGACAAAGTCTGTGTAATGGACTTATTAACCATTTCTTCCATCGTATCACGATTTACTTCGTACATGTTTTCACGGATACGGTCGAAGATAACGATAGTCGCATTAATAGAATAACCTACAATGGTCAGCATACATGCAATAAATGTAGAACCAACAGAAACTCTTGCAACTGCATAGAATGCAAGCACTACAAGTACGTCATGCACGAGTGCTGTAACCGCACTTGCACCAAAACGGATATCTTTAAATCTGAACCAGATATAAACAAGCATACATAAAGTAGCTACAATAACAGACCAGATAGCATCTGCCTGCATTTCTGAACTAATGGTAGAACTGATGGTTTCTGCCGTAATTGCATCATTCGCCACATTAAACTCTGTTTGTAACATATCATCTATGCTTTCACGTTCTTCTACGGTAAGTGTTTTTGTCTTAAAGATTACCTGATTGCTACCTGCTACTTTCTGGGACTGAACATTTGCATCCTGAATAATTTCTTCTATCTTAGGTACCACTTCACTATCTAATGTTGCAATACTTAAATCTTCACTGAAGTTTACAGTTGTCTGTGTACCTCCCACAAAGTCAAGGCTGTAATTCAACGCATTTCCTGTATTTGCTTTCTGTACTCCCATTACTACAAAGCCTGCTAAAATAGCTGCTGCGGAAATAGCAAAGAACAAATTTTTCTTTTTCAAGAAGTCTTTAGCTTTTTTCTCTTTTGCAATACCGAATAACTTTGGACTGTTTAATCCAATACCCATTAATGCACTTAAAATCATTCTTGTAATAAACAATGCCGTAAACATGGAAACCACAATACCAAGAGCAAGTGTCGATGCAAAGCCCTTAATCGGACCTGTTCCCATAACGCCAAGTACAATTGCTGCAATTAATGTTGTCACGTTACCGTCAATAATTGCGGAGTAGGCTTTACCAAAACCGATTTTAACGGAAGAACGTGTTGTTTTTCCTGTTGCAAGTTCTTCTCTGATACGTGCAAAAATAATCACATTTGCATCTACTGCCATACCGATACCAAGGATAATACCCGCAATGCCCGGAAGTGTCAGTGTAATATTAAATGCATCCAGTAAAATAATAATCAATTCCACATATAATCCAAGAGCAAGAACCGCTACAAAACCAGGTAAGAAATATACTGCAATCATAAACACCGCAATGATGGCAAACCCTATAGCACCTGCTTTTAATGCTGTATTAATCGCATCTGTTCCAAGCTGTGCTCCTACCACATTACTACGCAGTTCTTCGAGTGTAAGAGAAAGTCCACCGATACGGATTGTGGATGCAAGTTCTTCTGCTTCTTCAAAGCTTGCCATACCTGTAATCACACAGTTACCGTCTAAAATCGGTTCTGTTACGGATGGATAACTGATAATCTGTCCATCATAACAAATCATGATGACATCATGATTAATTGCAGCCGCCATTGTCGCCTGTGCAAATTTCTGTATTCCTTCATCTGTCAATGTCAGACGTACTACATACTGACTTTTTCCCATCTGATCCTGCTGGGTAGCTGCCTGTGCTTCTTTTACATCAGTACCTTCCAGTACAAGCTCCCCATTTTTGTCAAAAAACTCAAGAGACCCCGGTTTTCCAAGCTCCGCTAAAATTTCATTCGCATCTGTCACACCCGGGATTTCAATGCTGATACGGTCATCCCCTTCCTGATAAACCTGTGCTTCCGTACTATATGTCTGCACACGTTTCTGAAGCTTATAAATCGTATCACTCATATCTTCTGCACTCGGTGTACCTTCACCTACTACCTGATAAGTAATACTCACACCACCGGCAAGGTCTAAACCAAGCTTAATGCTCTTTCCGGAACCGGAGGCATTTTGTCCCCAACCGTATACTGCCGTGTAACCAAACAGTACCAATACAATAAGTGTAAGAGCCAGCACAAGTGCTGAACCAAATTTACTTTTTGCCATCATCTTTCTCCTTTAATCTTCAGCTAACGCTGCTTTTATCATGATTGCACACTCAATACGCTTTCTCTGCAGTTCGCAACCGATATCGTATGCATCGTTTATATTACCATGGAAATTATAAGAATTCGCCGCACATCCGCCACTGCAATAGAATTTTGCAAAGCATTTCTTACATTTTTCTTTTGCATATACATTACAGGTTTTAAAACAATCCCTGATATCTGTACGGACAATACCATCATCCACATTTCCCATCAAAAATTCTTCATTTCCAACAAACTGATGACATGGATAGAAATCTCCCCAAGGTGTTACTGCAAGATATTCTGTTCCCGAACCACAGCCCGACAATCTCTTTGCCACACATGGTCCACCTTCCAAGTCAATCATAAAGTGGAAGAAATTAAATCCTTTTCCTTCTTTACGATAACGGATAATCTCTTTTGCAAGCTTATCATATTCCTCTAACAATACCGGAATATCAGCTTCCTGAATCGCATAATCCTCTTCCGGAGGCGCTACAACAGGCTCTACCGAAATCTGTTCAAAACCAAGGTCAGCCAGATGGAGTACATCTTTTGAAAAATCAAGATTGTGGTGGGTAAACGTACCACGCACATAATAATTCATCTGGTCACGGCTTTCTGCCACCTTCTGGAATTTTGGTACAATACCGTCATAACTTCCCTGACCGCCTCTGTACGGACGCATCTTATCATGTACTTCCTTACGGCCGTCAATACTAAGCACGACATTTGCCATTTCTCTATTACAAAATTCCAGTACTTCGTCATTTAAAAGCACACCATTTGTTGTTAAGGTAAAACGGAATTTTTTGTTATGCGGCTCTTCCAAGCTTCGCCCATAAGCTACCAAATCCTTTACTACCTGCCAGTTCATAAGCGGTTCTCCACCGAAAAAGTCTACTTCCAGGTTGATACGGTTGCCGGAATTAGCCACCAGGAAATCCAATGCCTTTTTACCCACTTCATAGCTCATCAATGCTCTTCTGCCATGATACTCGCCTTCTTCTGCAAAGCAGTATTTACATGCGAGATTACAGTCATGTGCTATATGAAGGCAAAGTGCCTTTACTACCGTCTGTCTATTCTTAAAATCAAAGATATAATTTTCATAAACGTCTTTTGTATATAATTGACCTGCTTTTGCAAGCTCATAAATAGCTTCTGATACTTCTTTCTTATCTTCCTCCGCATAAGAAAGGTCTGCAGATGCTTTTAATGCCTCTTCCACAAAATTTTCTTCCGATACACTTTCGTACACGGATTCTAAAAGCGGCACCATATCATATACAATATCATCCACCACATGAACACTTCCGCTGTTCACATCCATCACAATATTGTAGCCGTTATTTTTATATAAATGTATCACGTATGTACTCCTCTAATAAATCATTCATAATCCGTCTCCAAACGTATAATAAGCAGCGAGGAATCCCGCTGCTTACGTACGCTGTATAAAAACTGACTAATCTATTATTTGCTTACCTTTTCACAGCTCTGGTTACCTACTGTACAAGATGTCTTGCAAGCAGACTGGCAAGATGTCTGACATTCGCCACAGCCGCCTTTTTTCATAGATTCTTTTAAGTCTCTTGTAGTTAATGTTTTGATATGTTTCATAACTGACCACCTCTTATTATCTTATTTTCTGGTTTGTTGTCTACATAATGCTATGTAACTTCATAACTTTTATGATTATAGCATAGTTTTTCCTATGTGGGAAGAAAAACTTTATATGATTCTTGGTAAAATCCCGGAAACTTTGTATAATAGTTTTATGCTACGGGAGGAAAAAACATTATGGCTAACATTATTGAAATAACAGACTTCCAATCGCCGGAATTGGATGTTTATGCAAGACTTACCGAAAATCAATTGTTAAACCGTCACGAACCGGAAAAAGGTATTTTCATTGCTGAAAGTCCAAAAGTCATTGAACGTGCTTTAACCGCCGGCTATCAACCGATTTCTTTTTTGGTAGAAAATAAGCATCTGGATGGCGAAGCAAAAGAGATTCTTACATCCTGCCCGGACATACCTGTCTATACGGCAGAATTTGATGTACTTACAAAGCTTACCGGCTTTCAGCTTACCAGGGGAATGCTTTGTGCCATGCACAGACCTTCTTTACCTTCCGTAGAAGACGTATGCAAAAACGCTAAACGCATTGCCGTTCTCGAAAATGTAGTAAATCCTACAAATGTGGGTGCCATTTTCCGCTCTGCTGCCGCACTTCATATGGATGGTGTACTTTTAACTTCCGGATGCAGCAATCCTTTGTACAGACGCGCCATCAGAGTTAGCATGGGAACGGTCTTTCAGATTCCATGGACATTTCTGGGCGCCACTGACGATACCCCACATTATGTTACCATGCTAAAACAAATGGGATTTACAACTGCTGCTATGGCACTCCGCAAAGACTCTGTTCCTATTGATTATCCGGCACTTGTCTCTGAAGATAAATTAGCAATCATATTAGGAACTGAAGGTGAAGGACTCGAAAGCTCTACCATCGAAAATGCTGACTATACTGTATTGATTCCCATGTCTCATAATGTCGACTCATTAAATGTTGCTGCTGCAAGTGCTGTCGCTTTTTGGCAACTCAGAAAGCCTGTATAACATATATAGTTCACACTACAAAGCAAAAAGCCATGTATTTCACATGGCTTTTTGATCATAATCAAAATATTATTTTAACCAACTCTTGTTCCGCATTTTTCACAGAATAAATCCGATTCTTTTATAACAGCCTTACAGGAAGGACACACTTTTCCACCATTAGCGACTGCCATACTGATACTGATATTACTTTGAATTAAATTAATCTCTTCATCATAGCGGGCTACCATTTCCGCTTTTTTCTCTTGCTTTTCTTTAATCGCCTGATCAAGTTCAATTACTTTATTCCAAAATGCCGATAGGCCACTTGTATCCGGCTCTCCCTGACACCAGCTGTTATACGCCTTCATACCCGCCTGGCAAAAAACAGAATTCTTTTCATTCTGCAGCTTATTAATTTCATCCTGAATAGCAGAAACGATGGATTCTTTCCGAAGCTGTAAGCTGCTAAGTTCTCCCTGAAGCTGACTTACTTTCTCGTCCTTATTCATAATCTTATCTAATAACCCCATGACTCCCCCTATGTATAATGATTAAGCATTTCTATCAAATCATGTATACCCTTTCCTTTTTTATGATATTTACCTATCCATTTGATTATAATCTACAAATTATTTACCGTCAACGAATTATCCTTTTCCGTTATAGTTATATCAGATATTCTTATCACATCTTGTTGACGCAAAATATGAAATAACGATATAATCCAAATAAATCTCTAAATCAAATGTTTATCACTATAAGGAGTCTTTATGAGCGCATTTTCCTTGTTATTATTAGTCGCATCACACTGTATTGCAGCCCTTACCATGACCAAACCAAGATTCGGCAAAAAAACAACTGCACTCATCTGGGGAAGTTATGTTGCATTATTTATTGTGATGGGCATTACGAAATGTGATGTTGCCGTAGGATTTTTTATTTCCTTTACCGTTTATGTGATACTTTTCTTTGTATCTTCCGTCGGCTCCTTTAATTCCAGACTCTTTTCATTGCTGACCTATTCCATTACCGCAATTGTATATGTCAGTACTATCTTCAAATTTTCTTTGGAATACCAGACTTTCGTATGGTTTGTTATTTTACCGATATGCGGACTTGGTCTCCTTCTATTGATTTTAATTAAAGTTTTTTTACCGCAATTCAACAAAGTGCAAAGCCATTTGGATTATATGTATAAACCTTATAATCTGCTTAATTCCTTATTCCTTATTCTGATTGTCATGGAAGGTCTCTATCCATTTAAATTATCTTTAGAAAACAAAGCGGGGCTTATTCTGTATCTGCTTACGCTTATTATTTATTATATGACCTTTATCATTATGTTCCGGAATATTATCCAAATCTCCGAAACAAAGAAGTGGTACGACCTTGCAAATAACGATCCACTTACAGGTCTTCACAACCGTACCGCTTATTTGACTTATGTTGATATGCTCTATAAGCAGCACGAAGAAGAACCTCCTTCGGCAGATAAATATGCCCTGCTCTGTCTGGATATCAATAATTTCCGACAGGTCAACGAAGAACGTGGACGTAATGAAGGCGACATCGTATTACAAAACACGGCGGAAACTTTACAAAATGTTTTCAATTTCCCAAATAGTAAATTTTTCCGTTTAAGTGGTGATGAATTTGTCGTTGTTACAGAAGATATTGATAAAGATACCCTTCTATCCTGTATCAACAAAATCAATATTCACTTAGATGACCAACTAAATATATCCATGTCCATCGGTATGGCTTTTATTGATTTCAAAAACTATGACCCTGTCAATCAGGCATACAAAACTGCTGATAAGATGATGTACCGTATCAAACAACAATGCTATAAAACCAATCGTTAAAAATATAACAAAAACTATTGTCTTTCTGATTTCAGCCATATATAATGTAGCTTGTAATGCAAAAAACAACTTATATGGAGGACTTTACAAATGGCAAGATTTACATTACCAAGAGATGTTTATCACGGAAAAGGCAGCTTAGCAGAGCTTAAAAACTTAGGTGGCAAAAAGGCAATCTTAGTAGTAGGC
Source organism: Lachnospiraceae bacterium (assembly GCA_015056725.1). Taxonomy (GTDB): domain Bacteria; phylum Bacillota; class Clostridia; order Lachnospirales; family Lachnospiraceae; genus 1XD8-76. The sequence continues at coordinate 15,683 of SVFS01000017.1, forward strand.
GGCGGCTCTATGAAACGTCAGGGTTTCCTTGATAAAGCAATCAACTACTTAAAAGAAGGCGGAATGGAAGTAGAATTATTTGAAGGTGTTGAACCGGATCCATCTGTTGAAACAGTTATGCGTGGTGCAGAAGCTATGAGAGCTTTTGAACCGGACTGGATCGTATCTATGGGCGGTGGCTCTCCTATCGATGCTGCAAAAGCCATGTGGGCATTCTACGAATATCCTGATGTAACTTTTGAAGAATTATGTATTCCTTTCAACTTCCCAACACTCAGACAGAAAGCAAAATTCGCTGCTATCCCAACAACATCCGGTACAGCAACAGAAGTTACAGCTTTCTCCGTTATTACAAACTATCAGACAGGTGTTAAATATCCACTTGCTGACTTCAATATTACACCGGACGTAGCAATCGTTGATCCTGAATTAGTAGAAGGTCTTCCTGCAAAACAGGTAGCTTACACAGGTATGGATGCATTAACACATGCTATCGAAGCTTATGTTTCTACATGCAACTGTGCTTTCACAGATCCACTCGCACTTCAGGCTATCGAAATGGTATTTGATTATCTTCCTGCTTCCTACAACGGAAATATGGTAGCAAGAGAACAAATGCACTATGCTCAGTGTCTTGCAGGTATGGCATTCTCCAATGCTTTACTTGGTATCGTACATTCTATGGCTCATAAAACAGGTGCTGCATTCTCTACAGGTCACATCACACACGGATGTGCAAACGCTATGTATCTTCCATACGTTATCAAATATAACGCAAGAGATGCTGTGGCTGCTCACAGATATGCAGAAATCGCAAGAAGAATGGGACTTGTTGGTACATCCGAACAGGCTCTTATCAACAGCCTTTGCGAAAAAATCGATGATTTCAATGTACAGATGAACATTCCAAAATCCTTAAAAGAATTTGGTATCATCGAAGACGAATTCAAAGAAAAAATCGCTAAGATTTCTGAGCTCGCAGTAAGTGATGCATGTACAGGTTCTAACCCAAGAGCAATTGATCCTGCTACTATGGAAAGACTATTCAACTGCGTATACTACGGAACAGAAGTTGATTTCTAAAATCATAAATTCTTACAAAAAACGTCCCACAAGCTTCAAACTTGTGGGACATTTTTTTATTCTTTATCATGATATTTTTTTACTTTTCAACTGCAATATAGGATTCAATACTTCCTTCCATATTGCCGCCTACAGTTGGTATTACCGCTTCTCTTGCATCAAGTGGTGCTTTTATCCCCATTAAAAAACTTCGACATGCCATACCAAGCATCTCAGATATTTCTTCCAAGGAAAATGCGCACACCCCTGTCGCAGACATTACTGCTATTCCATGTGCATATGCCCACAGATTCTGGTATACGAGTTCTGCCTGTTGTCTGTTTAACTGAAACGTTTCCTTTGTCTCACTAATCACTTTTTCATAATGTCCTTCATCTACAATAAAGTCCAGATATTTATAATCATCACGCTTTTGCATAAACAAAACAGAATATAAATTCGGTTCCTCCATTGCAAAACGGATATACTGTACTCCAAATCCTTTTAACGGAGGTACCATCCGAAGTCCTTCTTCAACATAAGCATTATAGAGTTTTCTGGAAGCCTCCACAACTGCCTTGCGAATCTCTTCTACCGAATCAAAATGTGTAAAAATGGTAGACGGTGCCGTATTAAGCTTCTTTCCCAAATTTCTTGCTACGACAGAATCAATTCCGCCTTCTCTTGCCAGTTCCAATGCTACTTTTATCAGTTCTTCTTTTGTAAACTTCGGTTTTGGTGGCATACTGTACTCCCTTCATGTATACATTCGAAAGAATCCCTTTTTGAACCATCGTTCTTAAACATTAGTTCATGATAAACCAAACTTTACCTTTTGTCAATCTTAAGACAATTTATTTACACGTCTGTAATATTTTATCGGCTGCTCCCTTTGGACCTGCGCAGTTTTTGAAACCTTGTGAAATCTTTTTCGCATTGTCCTTATAAGACATGTCTGTTAATAACAGTTCTATTGCTGTCTTAATCGCTACTGCATTTATTTTATTTAATTGTATCCCCGCCCCAACCTGAGACACTCTTGTCGCAACGCCACTCTGCTCAGATGTCTGTGGCAGCATGACAAGTGGGACTTCAAAATAAAGGCTCTCGTTTACACTATTCATTCCACAATGGGAAACAAATACATCTGTCTCTTTCAACACGGCAATCTGGTCAACCTGAGGAAATACAGATATATTATCCGGCAGCTTACCAAAGTCATCTAATGATACCAGATTTCCAACAGACATGATTACCTGATACTCTGTATCCGTAAGTGCTTTAATACAATCCTTATATAACGGCATCATGTCGTTATTAACCGTTCCCATGGATATGTAAATCAGTTTTTCGTGCGTTTTATCTATCTTTTCTGTTGTAGGCCTGATAGACGGTCCGACAAAGGCATATTTGTCCGAAAAGGTATCTGCACATGGCTGAAACTGTGACGACGTATATACAATCGTATTGGTCTCATTATCATTCTGAAGAATATCAAGGATATTCTTGATAGGATATCCTTTATCCTGCAAACGCTTAATGTCTTTCGTAATTTTCGGCATAGAAAGCAGCATACCAAACAGTTCCCCAAAACTCTTTTTCATAATTTTAGAAGAATACTGATTAAAAGCGAAGGTCGTTGTGGAAGACACAAAAGGAATTCCAAGCTTCATGGCAACCGCTTTCCCCCACACCGCCATAGAATCTGCCACAATACAATCCGGCTTCAATTGCTCCATATCAGCGCATACTTTATCATCAAGCGCTAATGTAGTATCTACCAAAATCTTTGTAGAAAACGCCAAGTCTTTTCCAATACGAGTTGCCTCCTTCGGTGTAAGCTTCTGCTCCATATCATAATCATCACAGGAAATAAAGGTTGCCCCTGTTTCTTCAATTTTATCTTTCAGCCAGTTATAAGAATAATACCAAACCTGATGGCCTCTTGATATCAGTTCCCTGACGACTTCCAATGTAGGATTGGTATGTCCATGTGCCGGAATACAAAAAAATACTATTTTGCTCATACTAATTTTTCTCCCAATATGTATTACTCTTTATCTCTTTTTTCGATTATAGTGTATTGCACAATAAATAAAAAATACAATATATACTATCGAAGCACTCCCCATAAATACTGCTAAAACATACTGTCCTTCTAAAAGTGTCCTAATTGTTTGTGGTATCAGTAATAGGCAAAATGTGATTAAAAGCGGTATCAGTCTTCCTTTATATACGCGTTCCATCATCGCCATTTTGGAAGAATCGTCATTAAAAATTCCCTCTTCTCCATCCATCATTTTCGCACTCTTACGGAAATAACTATATCCAAAAAAGTCTTGAATGTATTCCCAACCACAATCACTAAACATTTGAACATATTCGGTTTTTTGTGACAATCCTTCCTTGTTATAATCAAGCTGATAGACAACATCTTCCGGTTCACATTTTTCAAAATGATACATCCCTAAACCTGTCACTTTCACAAACTTCCAGCCTGCCATATGATTTTGACGCAGGTATTCCTGCTCATCTTCATGATTAAAAATTGTAAAATATCGAACTTCTTTTTTCGTTTCCATCATTATTTCTCCCCTTGCACAGTCTTATATAAACGTTTAATCCGTTTCAATTCCAGTTCCAGTACTTCTATCCCAAGCCCTGTAATCACGTAGATTTTTCGTTTATCTTCTTCTTTAACGAACCTGATCAAGCCGTCTTTTTCCATTTTGGAAAGACTACCATACATCGTCCCCGGTGCAAGGCGTATTTCCCCGTCTGTCAGCTTGTCAACCATTTGCACGATTCCATAACCGTGGTTCGGCTCCTGTAAACAATATAAAATATAAAAGCCGGTTTCTGTCATCGGTACATATACTTTTCTTGTATGCGCATCCATAAGCATTCTCCTTAATATATTTCAGTGCAATATATCGTAGTGCGATACATCGTACATCTGACTATATCGTAGTGCGATACAATTGTCAAGTAAAAACAATAAAAAAAAGACACCTTTATAAGCAATAATCTTACTCAGTGTCTTTTCCTTATGTCGCCGCACGGACTCAATGCTCCAGCATATTCTCAATAAATATCCCATACCCCCTGGTCGGATCATTGACAAGCACATGGGTTACAGCACCCACAATTCGCCCATTTTGGAGAATCGGCGACCCCGACATCCCCTGTACAATTCCTCCGGTCAGTTTTATCAAATCTTCATCTGTTACTTCTATTTCCAATCCTTTACTATACTCATCATCTTCCAAATGTATCGCTGTAATGTTTACATCATACAGCTTTGCTTTACCTTCCGTTCCGGACAAAATCTGTGCTTTTCCAAGCTTTACATCCTGCTTTAAACATATATCCTTATAGTTCATTTCTATGCCAAGCTCTTTTACTTTTTCCATATCAAGCTGACCAAATACGCCATATTCCGTATTTCTGACAATCTCCCCGATAATATTTGTATCATCATAATCAATCATCCCTGTCAGTTCTCCGGGTAGTCCATCCGCACTTTTACGGATTCCGACAATCGTCGTATCATATAAAGAGCCATGCCCGAGTCCCATTAAAATTCCGGTATCCGCATCCGCTATTCCATGTCCGAGTGCACCAAAATTTCCTTCTTCGTCAACAATGGTAAGTGTACCGACCCCCTGTGCATTATCACGAATCCATATCCCCATTTTATATGCACCATCCTGCATCGGCTCAGGTGTGATATTTACCTCCTGTACAACTCCGTCGCGTTCAATCAGTAACGTAACCATCTCTCCTCTATTGTCTGCCACAAACTCTGTAAACTGCTTCTTACTGTGTATGTCAATATCATTATATTTCAAAATGTAATCGCCTTCTTCAAGTGCATCCTCTGCCGGTCTGCATAAACCTCCGTCCATTCCCCGAAAGCTTCCTACATCCACTACCATTACCCCTTTTGTTTTAATAAAAATTCCTACCGGAATTCCAAGTGCACTTGCTTTTTGCTCTTCTACAATAGCTACTTCCACCTTTTTAAGAGGTATAATTCCCAAGAGTCTTACATCCATTTCATAAGTACTGATTTTGCTTCCCGTTACCATCTTGATTGGTTGATTCAGATTTGCGATCACCTTTCCTGTAGATGTTTCGATACTTGCACTCGCCGGAATTTCAAAATCGATTTCATGTTCTTTCTCTGCCAAAAGCCTCATATGAGATGGGATAGAATAATAGCATGCGGTATATGCAAACAATAACCCACTTATCATAATAAGAAATAAAATAATTATTCCGAAGCATTTTCCGCATTTTTTCATAACGAATCTCCTCTCATCCCGATCAAAGTGCTTAGTAGCCGTCAAATGTGCATTCTTCAATGCACATTTTCCCCGTTGCCATAACAAAAAAAGGACATGCAATATGTCCTTTTTAGTATGCGTCATATTCAATTTTTCACTCCATCCAGATTCTACTATGGAAATTTCTTACAATTTTCATTTGAAAGCTGCTGACTGATTTAATAAGTCCTTGGCATTTTCCATTGCCGCATCTGTAATCTCTCCGCCACCAAGCATTCTCGCCAGTTCGCGTATCCGTTCATCTTTGGAAAGTTCACAAAGCTTTGTGGTTGTCACGCCTTCCTTTACGGATTTTTCAATCAGAAAATGTGTATCTGCCATTGCCGCAATCTGGGGAAGATGTGTGATACAGATAATCTGATGCTCCTTGGATAAAAGACCGAGTTTTTCCGATACCTTCCACGCCGTTTTACCGCTGATTCCCGCATCAATTTCATCAAAAATCAATGTATCGATAGAATCCTTTGCAAGCACCGTTTTTAATCCCAGCATAATACGGGATAATTCCCCGCCGCTTGCCACATCCTGAAGCGGCTTTAAGCCTTGTCCCGGATTTGTAGAAATCAAAAACGTAATTGCGTCAAATCCACTACTTGTCAGTAACGGTTCCCTTTCTACCGCCACTTCCAATTCCACATGAAGAAAATTTAAATCTGTCAATGCCTGTTTTAGCTCATCCGCTAATTTCTTTGCCGCTTTTTTACGGATATCCGACATTTCAAGAGCCTTATTCATACATGTTTCATTTAATTTTTGTACTTTTGCTTTCAAAGCATTCAAATATGTATCATAATCCAGTAATTTATCAAGCTGCTCCTGTCTCTCATGTGCATATTCCCTGACTTTTTCAAGACTTTTTCCATATTTTGCTTTTAAATGATTCAGTACATTTAATCTATTTTCGATTTCGGCAAAAGCTTCCTCGCTAAAATCCATATCTTCGATATAATCTGTCAGTTCCCGATGAAAATCCGATAGCAGACAGTCAATTTCTCCAAGCTGCGCCGTCAGCGTCTCTAATCTATCATCATAAGAAGCTACACCGGTTAATTCCCGAAGTGCCCTTCCTATCTGACTTCCTGCCTGATCCATATTAGAACCTGTTGTCATAAGCGCTACAGAAGCACTTTCCACAATTTTCCTTCCATGCAGAAGTGTCTGATATTTTTTCTCCAGCTCTTCATCTTCGCCTATTACAATACCGGCAGCTTCAATCTCCCGAATTTCGTATTGCGCAAGTTCCATTTCACGCAAGCGTGCATCTTCGTCCAATGCATTTTCAGAAAGCTCCTGCTTTGCCATCTGAAGCATCTGATACGCTTCCTGATAGGATTTGTAAATCTCCTGCAATTCATTCCATGCATAATCATCCAGTATTTCCTGCTGTTTCTTCTTACGAAGAAGCGATTGATGTTCATGCTGTCCATGTATATCCAGTAAATATTCTGCCAGGCTCTTTACCTGCTTAGCGGTTGCGGTCTCCCCGTTAACTTTAAATATGCTTCTTGTCGGCTGGATTTTACGGGAAATAATAATCGTTCCATCCTCCTCAACAGGAAGATCGTATTCCTTCAGTAACGTCTCTACTTCCTTTGCATCCGTCTGAAAAAGCAGTTCAACCAAAGCATACTCCGCGCCGTTTCGAATAATATCCTTATCCGCTTTTGCTCCGAGTGCCAGATTAACAGAGCCGATAATAATGGATTTACCCGCTCCTGTTTCACCGGACATGATATGAAGTCCTTTTCCAAAATTTACTTCTGCCGCGTCAATTAACGCAAGATTTTTCACGTTTAAGCTTACTAACATCGTATTCTCCTTTTGTCTCTCCGGGCGCAAGCTTTTTTCTCGTGTTACATTCCATTAGCCATCTATCATTTTATTGATTTTCTGCATTACCGTAACAGTATCCTCTGTTGTCCGAATTGCCATCATAATTGTATCGTCTCCGGCTATTGTACCTACTACCTCCGGCATATTCAAACCGTCTACCGCAGCAGCTACTGCCATTGCCATACCGGATACCGTTTTTGCAACCAGAATGTTTTGTGCCATATCCATGGAAATAAGACCTTCGCGTAATACACGGATATATTTATCACTCATTTGCGATACTCTGTGTGTCACAATGTATTTCTGCTTTCCCTTTTCTGTTTCTGAAGGTACTTTTGACAGCTTTAACTCCCGAATATCCCTGGATACGGTTGCCTGTGTTACATCATAGCCTTCCCCACGCAGTCTTTCTACCAATTCCTCCTGCGTTTCTATTTCATGCATACCTATCAATTCCACAATTCTGGTCTGACGGCTCTTTTTCATTTCTTATACCTCTACTCCGTACTCATCTTTCTCTGTAATATTTCCAAAAAGCTGGCTTTGCTAAGCTTAATAATTGTCGTCGTTTTAGAGGATCTGCTGATTTCCATTCTGTCGCCGGATGTCAGTACTATCCTTTCACTTCCATCAAAGCATGCCTCTACCTGTTGCTTCATATCTTTTTTATTCTCACCGATTTCGACTGTGATTTTATCATTTGCAGACAGTACAATCGTTCTGGTATTTAATGTATGCGGACAAATCGGTGTCAGTAAAATCAGCTCTGCACTAGGCTCTACAATCGGACCTCCCGCCGACAAATTGTAGCCTGTTGAACCGGTAGGAGTTGATAGTAAAACTCCGTCTGCATGATATGTACATAAATACTGCTCATTTACATAGATGTGGAAGCACAGCACCTGTAAAGGTCCTTTTCGTGTTATCGCAATATCATTTAATGCATAATTTTTAATCTCTGCGGTTCCTTCTTCCGTTCCATCTGCCGAAAATTTCCCCCAGAGCATCATTCGTTTTTCACACGTAAAATCATCCTCGATAAGCTGCTTTAATGCTGCTTCCAGATGACTGCTTTCAACCTCTGCAAGATAACCTAATGTACCAAGATTCACACCGATTAACGGAATATCCTGCTCTAACGTCTCTCTTGCAGCACGAAGAAGCGTTCCGTCACCGCCCAGTACAATGATACATTCCACCCCATCCGGTATGTGCAGTTTTCCTGACTCTCCTTTTGTCTCTATATAACAGTTTTTTCCATTGTTTTCCAAATACGCTTTTACGCGATCTGTCACCTGAAATCCGGGATCCTTTTGACTGTTCGTTATCACTAAAAATCGATCCATATGTATTCTCCCTCGTTACGTCAAATCCCCATGTGCCTTCTCAACAATACGGTCAATCCGTTTTGCCATCTCTTCGGTTTTTGATATTCCGCTTCCTGTCACGATAATCTGTTTCAGTTCCTCTTCTGCTTCTCTCTCTGTAAGCTCTGCCTGTTGCAAGGATTTTTCTGTATTCTTTTGTAAGAAAACCAGATATTCAATATTTCCTTCCGGCCCTTTTATCGGTGAAAAGTCAAGTTCCAGAACATCAAATCCTACATAATCCGCAAAATCAATTACCTTTTCTATCACTTCACGGTGTACGGATTTTTCCCGTACTACACCTTTCTTTCCAACCTTTTCCTTTCCGGCTTCAAACTGAGGCTTAATCAGACAAACCATCTGACCTCTGTCCGCAAGTAAATTACGTGCCGGAATCAATATTTTGGTAAGCGAAATAAAGGAAACATCACAGGATGCAAAATCCAGCTTTTCAGGAATATCCTCACATGTGAGATATCGGAAATTTGTTTTCTCCATACAAACGACACGCTCATCACTTCGCAGTTTCCAATCAAGCTGTCCATGTCCCACATCTACGGAATATACCTTTACCGCCCCGTTTTGCAGCATACAATCCGTAAAACCACCGGTAGATGCACCGATATCCATGCAAACTTTATTTTCTACGGAAAGCGGAAAAGAAGCCAGCGCTTTTTCCAGCTTCAGACCGCCTCTGCTCACATATTTTAATGTACTTCCTTTTACTTCTAATGTCTTTATCTTTTCCAAATCAAAGGTCTGACCTGCCTTATCTTCTCTTTGCCCATTAATAAAAACATTTCCTGCCATAATAATGGCTTTTGCTTTTTCTCTGGAAGGTGCATACCCCTGTGAAACTAATATGACATCCAAACGTTCTTTCACCCGTTCATTCTCCTTGCGCAGCTTATAGTCCTACATAGGTTGAGACAATACGTTTTGTAATACATTCACTATCAAGTCCCAATTCGTGTTTCAACATATCTACATTTCCATGTTCAACATACATATCTCCGATAGCAATAGAAAGCACCTTGATATCCAGATTGTGTGCATTTACAAAGCTCTGTACACTTTCTCCAAAACCGCCTTTTTCTACATTTTCCTCTAATGTTACAAGAAGCTTATGCTCCTTTGCGATTTCCCGAATTTGTTCTTCATCTATCGGTTTTACAAATCGTGCATTTACAAGTGAGCACGCATAATCCATCTCTTTTAATGCCTTACGGGCATCTACGGCAGTTTCCACCATACTTCCTACTGCCATAATACAAATATCTTCCTCTTCATAAAGGACTTCGCTTTTTCCGTATTCTATCGGTGCACGGAATTCTTCAAGTCCGTCATAAGCTGTTCCTCTTGGATAGCGGACTGCAATCGGAGCCTCAAAACCCAAAGCAAACTTCATCATATCTGACAGTTCCCATTTATTTTTTGGTGCCATGATATGCATGTTTGGAATGCTTGATAAATACGATAAATCAAAAATCCCCTGATGCGTCTCTCCATCACTACCTACAAGCCCTGCTCTGTCAATAGCAAAAACCACCGGAAGATTCTGAATACATACGTCATGTACAATCTGATCGTATGCTCTTTGTAAAAACGAAGAATAAATTGCAACAATCGGCTTCATACCACCTGACGCAAGACCTGCTGCAAAGGTCACCGCATGCTCTTCTGCAATTCCCACATCAAAAAATCGGTCCGGATAGAGGTTGCGGAAACGTTTTAAACCGGTTCCGTCCGGCATTGCCGCAGTAATTGCCACAACACGCTCATCTCTAGCTGCAAGCTTTACCATTACCGTAGAAAATACATCTGTATAATTTGCTTTTTTCTTTTCTTTAGATGGAAGTCCTGTTGCAATATCAAACGGCTCTGCACCATGGAATCGTGCAGGATGTCTTTCTGCCGGCTCATAACCTTTTCCTTTTACCGTCTGCACATGGACAACAACAGCACCTTTTACCTTCTTGGCTTCCTGAATAAAACGAACCATTTTAGGAATGTTATGTCCATCCACCGGTCCCATATACGTAGCTCCCAAATCTTCAAAATAAGAGCCCGGTACTACCATATGCTTTACATTACTTTTTACCTTACGGATTCCGTCTACCATAGACTGTCCGTAGCGGAAACGCATTAATTTCTCATGAACATTTTCTTTCAAATCCAAATAATTTTCTGTTGTACGGATAGAATTCAGATACTTGGATACTCCGCCTACGTTTTCGGAAATAGACATATTATTATCATTCAATATAATAATAAAGTTTGTTTCCAGCTTTGCCGCATTATTTAGTGCTTCGTATGCCATTCCGCCTGTAAGTGCACCATCACCAATAACAGAAACCACCTTAAAATCCTGTTTCTGTAAATCTCTTGCCTGTGCAATTCCAAGTCCTGCGGAAATAGAGGTAGAACTGTGTCCTGTGTCAAACGCATCACAGTCACTTTCTTTTCTCTTAGGGAAACCACTCATGCCACCGTACTTACGGAGTGTATCAAAGCCCTGTGCCCTTCCTGTCAAAAGCTTATGCGTATATGCCTGATGTCCTACATCCCATACAATCTTATCTTCCGGAAGATTTAACGCAAGATGCAGTGCCATCGTCAGCTCCACACAACCTAAATTAGAGCCAAGATGTCCACCTGTCACAGAGATTTTTTCAATCAGAAACTCTCTGATTTCCTGTGCCAGTTCCTCCAGATGCTCTTTCTCTATTTTTTTAATATCATTCGTTTCTTTTATCTTTTCAATATACATGCCATTTCCTATCTGTCTGTCATAAGCAGGCTATATTTACTCTCATTTTCCCTTCATACACAAAAGCTATTTTTCTCTGTGTATCAGATATACCACAAGCTGCTCTAAAAATTCATTACGGTTCTGCATTCCCTGTAATATCTCGAGTGCTTCCTTAGACAGCTTTTCTACATCTTCCTTCGCTTTTTCTAATCCATGTGCCTTTACATAAGTCAGCTTATTATTCTTTTCATCACTTCCGATTGGTTTTCCAAGCACTTCTAATGTACTTGTCACGTCTAAAATATCATCCTGAATCTGGAATGCAATACCAATATTATAAGCAGCTTTTTCCAGTTTCTTCACATCTTCTGCTCCCGCTCCCGCAAGAATTGCTCCAATCATAAATGACGACTGAATGAGTGCCGCTGTTTTATGCTCGTGGATATACATCAGCTTTTCTTCGTCTAATGCAAGACCGCGTTTCTCGGCTTCCACATCCGCCACCTGACCGCCAATCATACCGTAAATACCGGCTTTTCCTGCAAGTACTGTAAGCGCCTTCCCTATATTTTCATTACCGGGTTCCAGTAAAAATGCCTTACACGCTGTTTCAAAAGCATAGTTTAAAAGACCGTCTCCTGCAAGAATCGCCATAGCTTCGCCATATAAAACATGGGTTGTTTTCTTACCGCGACGATACATATCATTATCCATCGCCGGAAGATCATCATGTACAAGGGAATACGTATGAATCATTTCCTGGGCTGCCATAAAAGGCTCAACGATATCACCATTTCCACCAAGCATCTGATAGGTTTCCTGCATCAGCATGGGACGTAAACGCTTTCCGCCAACACGTACGCTGTAATTCATTGCCTCAAGTACGGTTTTCTGATACCCTTCTTCTGCCGGTAAATATTTTTCCAAAATCTGTTCAATCGCTTCTACCTTCTGCTTTAACTGTGTTTGAAAATCCATATCCGTTACCTCATTGTCCTTCCTATGCGATATACCACCTATCGTATCTCTTACAATTCTTCTAATGTACCTTCTTCTGTCAGCTTGAGTACTTTCTTCTCTACCTGATCAATGGTTTCATTACATTTTGTCAAAAGAGTCATTCCTTCTTTGTATATTTCAAAGGATTCCTCCAGTGAAATATCCGGTGTTTCCAGTATATCCAACATTTCATCCAATTTTTCAAAAGCTTCTTCCAGCTTAAAATCCTTCTGATTACTCATTTATCAACACTCCATTTCTACAAGACATGTCCTTTTACGAATACTTGATACTCTTTTTTTCACATACCTCTGCATCCAGCAGACCATCTGACACATAAATTTGCAATGTATCTCCGGCATTTATCTGCTGAATACTGGTCAGAGTCTTTCCCTTGTGTGCTACATAGGAATAGCCCTGATTTAACTTATCCAGCGGCGAAACCCCTTTCATGCGCTGAATATAAAGAGCCAGTTTTTGTCTTTGCTTCAAAAGCTGCTGCTGCATTGCTGTCTGATATGCTTCCTCTAACTGTATCGCTCTTGTCCTTTTTTCTTTTACACGGGCAGCCGGACTCAAATAGCCCAGTCTCTGCATACGCTTTTCTGTTTCTGTCCGGTATTCTCTGATTTTACGATGCATACATCTTGTCAAAAGTTCTTTTTCCTGCTGAAGCGATGCAAGAAGCTCTCCTACATCTGCTACGGCAAGCTCTGCAGCTGCACTCGGTGTCGGTGCCCGCAAATCCGAAACAAAATCTGCGATTGTTGTATCTGTTTCATGTCCTACTGCTGAAATAACCGGAATACTGCAATCGAAAATTGCCTGTGCAACGATTTCCTCATTAAATGCCCATAAATCCTCAATAGAACCGCCGCCTCTACCGACAATCATCACATCAACGCCCAAATGCTCCAACGCTCTGATACCGTTTACAATACTTTCAGGTGCCATCTCGCCCTGTACAATGGCTGGATATAAGATAATCTGCACATAAGGATTTCTACGCTTTGCCACCTGAATGATATCGCGGACCGCAGCCCCCGTCTGTGCCGTAACAACACCCACTGTTTTCGCAAATCTCGGTATCGGCTGTTTGTACATTGCATCAAACATGCCGCGTTCTTTCAGCTCTCTTTTCAGTCTTTCAAACCGGGCATTTAAATCTCCTGCACCGTCCAAAATAATATGCTTGGCATATAACTGATACTTGCCATCTCTTTCATACACTTCTACGGAACCGCCAACTACCACCTGCTGTCCTGCTTCCAGCTGAAAAGCAAGACCGGAACGGTTGCCGGCAAACATTACGCAGGCAATCGTCCCGGAACGATCTTTCAATGTAAAATATATATGTCCTGATGTATGATACTTGCAGTTACTAATCTCGCCTCTGACAAGAATCTGCTGCAGCATATAATCCTGAGAAAACATATTTTTAATATACGAATTTACTTGAGCAACGGTATATACGTTCTGCATCTTACTCCTCGTTTGCTGCAAATTTTGCCAACACACCATTTACAAAAGCAGGTGAACCATCCTGTCCATATGCTTTTGCCAACTCTACCGCTTCATTTATCGCTACTCCCGTAGGGATTGTTTCATCAAAAAGAATCTCATAAACAGCCAGACGCAGAAGTGTCAAATCCACTTTTCCCATTCTACGAATATTCCATCCGGTTGCCTTTTCATTAAGCATTGCATCTATCTCCGGAAGTTTTTCGACAATTTTATCGTATTTCTCTGTAATTTTACGACTATCCTTTGCCTTAAACGGACCTTCATCTTCTAAAAAGAGTTCTTTCTGTTCAGGCATTTCATCTGCATCATTAAATTCCACACGAAACAGCAGCTTAAAAATCTGCTCTCTCACTTCTCGTCTATCCATCCTAGTTCTTTCCTTTGTAACTTGATATTACTTTTTAATATCTACACCTGCGATTCTTACATTAACGTCTGTTACTTCTAAGCCTGTCATGCTTTCAATCGCATTTTTAACTTTTTCCTGTACTTTCTTACTTGTAGTAGGAATATTAAATCCGTATTCAATAATAATTGCTAAATCAATCTTTACACATTTATTGAATACTTCTACTTTTACACCTCTTGTAAGGTTATTGTAACCAATTTTATTCAAAAGCTCATGTGTCAAATTTCCATTCATGGAAGAAACACCGTTTACCTCTGTAGATGCAAGGGCTGCAATCATGGCAACAACACCATCTGCTATCTTTACAGAACCTGCACCGTCATCTTCTCTTAAATCCAAACCCTGTTTGCTTAATTCGTTATCCATAGTTACCTCCGCTTTTACTCCGTTTCCTTTCGGAAAGGCTCTCTATTTTTCTTTATATCCTCGACTATATCTTGTCCACATTATCTTTATATTTTAGCAAAAAAGATGCTTTTTGCCTAGTATATTCTTCAAATCAATACCAAATCGATATGGTATACATATTTTCATTTTGTGAATATGCAAGTGACGTAATCTGACCCTCAGCATTTGCTCCCAAATACTGAAAAACTGCCTGTTCTTTAAACAGCTTCTGCTTCAATGTTTCATATACCTGTCTGTCAGATGCTTTTAACACAATACTTTTCTGTCCTCTTTGAAGCGCTGTATCAAAAACCGTTTTCAGATAAGCCTCATCATATCCGGTAATATAAAGACCTTCCCGTACAAAATAATTTGCTTTCATACTTTGGCAATCCGGTAACGGAAATTCCTCACTTTCCGTATGGTCCATACCAAGCTGCTCTTTCGGAACACACAAATAACTGTAATCTATCTGTGCTGCCGGTATTGTCTTATCACTGTCGGTATTGTAGGAAGGATCTCCCCACGTTGCATCCACACAATAATATTCCCCGTCAATACTGACGATATTCCATGCGTGGTTTCCCTTTGCACTGCCATTTACCAAAATACACGGAATCCCTTTTTTGTTTAATAAAAACTGTAACGTTTTGGCGTAGCCATTGCATACGGATACATTATCCAACAATACAGATGAAATATTCTGATGGTCTTTCGTCTTTTCGCCGTAATCCGTATTTAAAATAATATACTCGTACAGACTTTTCACAACCGTATATGCATCTGCATCAGACGGAAGCTTTCCGAGTATTTTTTGTGCTGCTTCTTCTATTTGCTGCATTCTTACAGATGCTTCTTCTTTTGTATAAGTATAGCTTCCCGAACAAGTGATATAAATAATCTCGCCTTCCATGGTCGCCTTCGTATATTCAAAACCTTTTGTATAAAAAAGCTCCGGATGGTCATTTAACACTGCCTGGTATACATGCGGAATCCTATTTGCATCTTTGGTTGTCAGCATAACGCCTTTTTCCATATTTGCAAGAATCTGATACAATTCCACATACAATATCTGCTCTTCTGCATCCAGACAGCTATAATAATAATTTCTTTCTTGTGCCGCTTTTAAACCGGGGATTTTTTTTTCTGATAGTCCCAGTTTTTCACGTACCTGCTCCAATTCACTCTGATTCGCAGGACTAAACTCTGTCTGCTGCGTTTCCACAACAACCTGTTCAAATTCCTGAGAATCCTCCGACTCATGAGCTTTTTCCAGCACCGCATCTGTCTCTTCAATGGCATTCCAGACAGCTTCTTCCAGCTGCTCATCCTGCTCATCCGCCATTTCTTCCTTTTCCGTTTCCTGCAACGCATCTATCTGTGACTCTGCAGATAAAGGCTCTGACTGCACAGACTCTTTTGCACTGCATCCGGTCAGCAATATTATTAAACAGATGAAAAAAAACAAATGTATTGTCTTTTTTTTCATGTATTTTCCCCTAATTTCTACCAAACTCTGACAATTTTAAGCCTTCGTTTCGTTCCAAAGTCATACCAATACTCCACTGATTGATAAACAAGAGAAGCGGGTTCCCTTTCAAATCCTGAATCTTCTTCATGTCTGATGTACCCTGTAATCTCTGTACGTCAACTTCCTCTTTATTTTCAATCCATCTGATATGTTCATATGGAAGCTGTTCTAACTTTATTTCTACGTTGTATTCATTTTCGAGCCGGTATTTTAATACTTCAAACTGAAGTACACCTACTACACCAACTATAATCTCTTCCAGACCTGTACTCAATTCCTGGAAAATCTGAATCGCACCTTCCTGTGCAATCTGATTAATCCCCTTTACGAACTGTTTACGTTTCATCGTATCTACCTGACGTACTCTCGCAAAATGCTCCGGTGCAAACGTAGGTATTCCTTCATACTGGAAACTCTCTTTTGGCATACAAATCGTATCTCCGATAGAGAAAATGCCCGGATCAAATACTCCGATAATATCTCCCGCATAAGCCTCAGACAGTATTTTTCTTTCATCTGCCATAATCTGCTGTGGCTGGGAAAGACGCATTACCCTGCCGCCCTGCACATGCTTAACTTCCATTGCTGCATCATATTTACCGGAGCAGATACGCATAAAAGCAATTCGGTCTCTGTGTGCCTTATTCATATTTGCCTGAATTTTAAATACAAATGCGGAAAAATCCTGTTCTACCGGATCAATCAGACCAATATCTGCTTTTCTTGGAAGCGGAGTTGTCGCCATATCCAGGAAATGACGAAGAAAAATTTCCACACCAAAGTTTGTAAGTGCAGAACCAAAAAATACCGGGGTCAAATTACCGCTTCTGACTTCTTCCAAGTCAAATTCTGCTCCCGCACCATCCAACAGTTCTAATTCATCAAATAATTTATCCTTTGCTTCCTGACCAAGATTTTCTAATAACGTATCTTCATCCGATAAAGAAATTTCTAAAGATGTACCTTCTTTTGTTCCTTTCTCAGTATCTGCAAATGTAATAACCTTATCCTTTTCCCTGTCATAAACTCCTTTAAATCCTTTTCCTGAGCCAATCGGCCAGTTAATCGGGCAAGTTGCTATGCCAAGTTCTTTTTCGACTTCGTCAAGCAAATCAAACGTATCGTTTGCATCTCTATCCATCTTATTAATAAACGTAAAAATAGGAATATGACGCATCGCACATACCTTAAAAAGCTTTCTTGTCTGTGCTTCCACACCTTTTGATGCATCAATTACCATAACTGCAGAATCTGCCGCCATCAGCGTACGGTAAGTATCTTCTGAGAAGTCCTGATGTCCCGGTGTGTCCAGGATATTAATACAATATCCGTCATATTCAAACTGAAGTACGGAGGAAGTAACGGAAATACCTCTTTCCTTTTCTATTTCCATCCAGTCTGATACAGCGTGTCTTGCAGTCGCTTTTCCTTTTACACTTCCTGCAAGATTAATCGCACCGCCGTATAACAGGAATTTTTCTGTTAAAGTCGTTTTACCGGCGTCCGGATGAGAGATAATCGCAAATGTCCTTCTTCGGTTTATTTCTTTTGCATATTCTGCCACGAAATTGTTCCTCCATGTATCTTAAATCTATCTTTTTACTGCACAAAACAAAGGGATTATATCACTTCTTCCCTTACTTGAAAAGTTCTATAACCCTTTTAGTCTGTTTTATTTTAAAAATGATGTTCCTTCTATCTTTCCATCCACCTGAAGCAAATCAAGAACCGTTGCTGCAATGTCTGCAAAGGTATCTCTTGTACCATAATTTACAGGTGCAAGCTTCTTTCCGTACATAATAAATGGTGTATACTCTCTTGTATGGTCTGTTGTTGCCTGATATGCCGGATCGCAGCCATGATCTGCTGTAATCATCAGCACATCCTCCTCACCAAGCTTTGCAAGCATCTCCGGAAGCTTTTCGTCAAAGTAATTCAGTGCCTGAGCATAACCATCAATATCTCTTCTATGTCCGTAAAGCATGTCATAATCTACAAGATTTACAAAACATAACCCTTCAAAATCCTTATCCATATACTGCAGAGTCTTTTCGATTCCGTCTGCATTTCCTTCTGTATAAGTAAATTCTGTCAGCCCTTTCCCCGCAAAAATATCATGGATTTTACCAATGCCAATCACATCTTTACCGGCAGCCTTTAATACATCTAACATTGTAGTGCTCTGCGGAAGCAGCGAATAATCATGTCTGTGGCTTGTTCTGGTATATGCACCCGAAGTACCTACAAACGGTCTGGCAATAACACGTCCTACACCATGCATGCCCTGCAGAAGTTCTCTTGCCATATGACAATATTCGTATAATGTCTCAAGCGGCACTACCTCTTCGTGTGCAGCAACCTGAAATACGCTGTCGGCAGATGTATATACAATCAAATCGCCTGTTTTCACATGCTCATCGCCATAATCTTTGATGACTTCCGTTCCTGAATAGGGTTTATTACAAAGCACACCTCTGCCCGTCATCTCTGAAAATTTATCGAGCACCTCCTTCGGAAATCCGTCCGGATACGTCGGAAGCGGTCTTTCAGAAATAATACCTGCGATTTCCCAATGTCCAATCGTAGTATCCTTCCCTTTAGAAGCCTCTTTCATTCTTGCTATGGAAGCAAGTGGTGTCTTCGTCTTTTCTCCGACCTCTACTCCATCTATATTGAAAAACCCAAGTCTGCTCATATTTGGCATGCTGAAATACTTGCTGCCTGCAGCTGCTTTTAACGTGTTCGTTCCTTTATCTCCATACTCTGCTGCATCCGGCAATTCGCCAATTCCCACACTATCAAGTACAATTAAAAAAACTCTTCTCATCTCATGTCCTTTCCGGTCTCAAATGAATTTTTCATTTGCATCTACCCAAAATTCTCTCTAAATATTACCACAAAACCTTTCTAAATCAAAGCGTTGATGCCGTACTGATTACGATATTTTCAATCGATACACCTGTCTTGCGCATTACAATATCTTCAATCTGTGCACGTTTGGAATCTGTAAGCTCCATTCCCGCAACAACTACATCTACGGTATTTCCTGTAATACTTACTACTGCATCCGTAAAGCCTCTTGCACTCAATAATATTTCCGCAGACATTTCTTTTTCTGCGGTTTCTGTAAGTGCAACCATACTATCCAGTGCAACCTGCTTCTGGTCATCCGCAATAGATGTATTATTAATAATTTCTAATAATGCTTCCTTGTTTTCATAGCGTGTCTGTTCCTTTAGAAGCTTCGCACCCTGCAAGGTATTTACACTTACCGTCGAAGTAAATACCGCTTCTCCCGGAATCTCACCTTCTGCCACATCACTGCTTTCGCTAAGCAGTTCATCTTCATAACCGGAATCTACCATATCCATATCCAAATCCAGACTTTCAATATCTACCAGCATATCCTCCTGCTCTGGTTCGCTTTCCTGCAGCAATGCTTCTTCATCTGAAATTTCAAACATCGTGTCCTGTTCAAGCAATGCATATTCATCACTCGTAACATCATCTTCTACTGTATACTCCATCATATTCGCCGCTTCCATTACTTCTTTACTTTCATCTGCTTCTGAAATGGTTACCTGCTGTGCCACATCACCTGAAAAATGTAAGTATCCCGCTACTGCAATCATTAATGCAAGTGCTGTTATCATAAGCTGATTTTTCTTAAATACTTTTTTCACAAAAACATCCCCTTCATGATTTCATTTTGATTACTTTTATTTTATGCTCGCTAATATTAAATAATACTTCCAGCGCATCAATAATATTTTGTTTTACCTGCTTATCCCCTGCTCCCTGCGCAATTACCACTACTCCGGCTACAGACGGCAAACGTGTCTGGACTACATAAGGGATATTGTTCCCTTCTTCATCGACGGTATAGATTGTTTCATACTGTTGTACCTTTTCTATCCGGTCTCGCTTCCCTCCTTCTGCATCCATCTCTTCTATATTTATCTGTGACAGCTCTGTATCCTTTTCAACAATTTCTTCTCCATAATTAGATAATGTAATCATAACGGATACTTTTCCGATTCCGGATATGCTTTCCAGTATTTTTTGTACGCGATTTTCCATTTCCTTTGCATACTTCTCGCTTTCGATATAAACAGAATTTGTTTGATAACATATGTTATCATCTGTTTTCTGCCCATTTTTGACAATTTTTTCCTCTAAAATCATCTCTGCAATTTCCGTCTCTTCTTTTGTCCCTCCAAACTGGTTTTTTTGTTGTGTCTCTGATGCCTTTTCTGTAGGCAGCGCGATAATCACAAGAAGTATTCCTATCAGTACTAATACCATGTAATCCTCTTTCTTCATCTTTTTCAGTCTATTGACTACAGTAGTCATTCTGCTGTTTTTGTCCATACAAGGCATGCTCCCCCTCCATCTTAATCGGATCTATTTGTACCTTTTCAATTTCGACAAAAGATATTACTTCCTCCTCCATTCCGGTTTCTATTTTCTCTTTTCCCTCTTCATCCGTGAACTCTTCATTTGCAAGCTTCCCACTCGTAAACTCTTCATTCGCAAAATCCCCATTGTTAATTTTAGATTTAATTTTTAAACACATATTTTCCTGCATGTCATTAATATTTTTCTCTATTTCTAAAAGCTTTGTCTCTTCTGTTTCTATCTGTTCTCCCAATACCTTGAAAGAAAAATCCTCTGTTTTGATAAAACCAAGGAGTGCTCCCATGAGATAAATAACCGTTATTAATTCCAACATAACTTTACAGATTTTCTCATATTGTTTTCCACTCTGCGTACTTAGAATCAATTTTCCGAGCATTGTAAGAAAACATATTTCTTTTATACAGTCTATCATTTCAAGTAATCCCTCTTACCGACATAATCGAAATAGCTATACTGAGTAAAAACAACCCCATTGATGTGAACACAATTCTCCATAACATAAAACACGCATGTGCTATACGATCTATGGTTGTGATAAGTCCTGACTGATTAATTAAGCTTGCCACAGCTCCCGATAACTTTATCATCATGGAAACAGCCAGTATTCTCATCAGCTTTGTAATGCAGACTATCAGTAAAACAGCGGTAATCAGCACTCCCAAGCCGTTTTTTATAAGCACTGACGAGCCCAGAAAAACATCCGATATCCCTTCTGATAAATTCCCGACTCCCGGTATCAGCGAGATCATTTTCTTAACCCCTGTCCATTTCAGAGAATCTACCGCCGGCATAATCATCCCTTGAATAATCCCCAAACTACTTAATCCCCACAGGAACCATTTCATACTGATGTCGATTCCCTTTTTTATCGTATTTAGCAAAATCTTTAAACGTTCTTCGTTCCATATTCCTGCCATAAAGCTTAAAAGCACATACACCTTTACTGCCGGAAGAAGAATATTTAATAGTATGTTTTCTACACAAAATATAAAAAACAAAATCAATTCATAATACGCAACTGCATACCCTCCTCCGCCACTCAACCCGATTGCTGCGGCATATGCAGGTAATAAAATCTTAATAAACTCCATGATTTTCCATATTAAATTTTCGGCTTCAGCATATATGGACAAAAATGCTTTTCCAAGCACAAGCATCATCGAAAAACACAGAAAATAGTATCCGATTTCCTCTATTTGCCTACTTTTAAAAACATCTGTTATTATATAAAACAAGGATGCTATAACAGAAAATCCTACGAGCAATACAAATATATTTTTGCCTTCCGACAACTCTTTTCCCAAGTGTTCCGGTAATGATTTTGTACACATTTTTATTGCATCAGCTACTCTTCCCTGTAGAAGAAGCTCCCATGCAAATCGAAACGGAACCTCCTTTGTCGTATCATCCGTTTCTAAATATTGGAAAATATCATTCATATAATTTTCCGAAAAAATGTCAAATAAATCATTCGAAACAGACAGGAAATCCTCTTGTTCGTTTTTGCCAAATTCATCACTTTCTATTTGTGCACTCTTTATATTGATGCAAGATGCATTGCATTTCATGCAAAGCATCATAAATATAGTGACGGAAATCCATGCAAAATTAAAAAACGTGTGTTTTTTATTGCATTTTTTCATAATGAAAATTTCCCAAGCAACTCAAACAGTGCCTGAACAATGGGAAATCCCACCATAATAACGCATATTTTTCCAAAAACATCGATTTGTCCTGCCATAGCCTGATATCCGGCATCTTTACATATAGAGCTTGTAAATTCACATATATATGTAATTCCCACCATTTTTAACAACATCTTCAGATACTGTCCGCTTTTCTCTATATATGCTTGCAACGCTTCCACTCCATTCAATACACGAATCAGATAAGATATAGCGATTATTGCAATGAGCAATGCACCTGCAATTCCGATATATAAGGTATACTCCTGCTTTACATTTTTGAAAAAAATCCCAAAAACCACCGCAAGAATCCCAATTATTCCAATTTTAACAATCATATATATCTTTCCCTCTGTTTCTTAAAGTGAAAACATTTTCTGGATTGTTTCAAACAATTCATATATATATGGTACAATCCACGTTAAAACAAGAATTAACCCTGCAAGCGATACCAGAAAAGCCTGTTCCTCCCTTCCACTATGTTTCAGCACTTGTCCCAAGATTGTCACAAGAATACCAACTGCTCCTATTTTAAATATTACACTTACCGACATCCCTACCCCTTTCTCATAATGGTATTATTGTCTTTTATATCAAAAGAATGGTTATCAAAAGTCCTGACATCACACTCATGCATAAAACCACTTTATTTTCTGTTTCATTTTCTTTTTGTTTCTTTTTCATATAATAGTCTATCTTCTGCATTGTCGTATGTAATACCTTCTGCTGCATGGATATATCTTCAAAAAACATTTTTTCTCCCAAACACATCATTTCTTCTTCCATTTCTTTTTTACAGTCTTTTCCAAGCTCATGCTTGATAAATTCATCTTTCCAAACTGCTCCAAAGCTTTCTCCGGTCTTTTCCTGCATCCTGATATATACCTTTTTCAGAAAATCTCTTTTCTTTTTATTGATAGTGGACTGTTTACTAATTCGAAGACATATTTCCGGCAGTGTTGATTTCTGAAAAGCCATTTCATTTTCTACAATCGACAGGATATGCATCCATTCCTTACACTCTTCCACATCCAGTTTTCTTTCCTTAATTATGCTGACTCCGCATCCCATCGTACCTGTTATAATTGCTGCAAATCCCAAAATCCTGATCATATATTCCCTCTACTATACAATTTCCGTCTCTTTTACCAAGTAAAATATATCGATTAAATACTTTATCCCCTGTAATATGCTTCATAAATCGTTTTTCCCTTACGGTTTCTATCGAATCTCCATGAATTGTTGCCAATATTCTGCTCCCGC
The DNA here is from genome assembly GCA_015056725.1 of Lachnospiraceae bacterium. GTDB lineage: Bacteria > Bacillota > Clostridia > Lachnospirales > Lachnospiraceae > 1XD8-76. The sequence continues at coordinate 39,263 of SVFS01000017.1, forward strand.
AGTGTATTGTCCTCTCCAGGGCTTCTATATCTTCCATACTTCCCAGTTCATCCACCGCAATCACCTTGGGCGAAAGTGCCCTGACCAGCAACATCATTCCATAAACCTTAGGGCATGCATCCAATATATCTGTTCTTTTTCCCACATCATTTTCCGGCAATCCGTGATACATCCCTGCAATTTCCGAACGTTCATCTACCACTCCAACTGTTACGCCTTCTCCATAGGCATTTCCGTCCGATATATTTCTCACAATATCTCGAAGCAGTGTTGTTTTCCCACAGCCCGGCGGCGATATAATCAAAGTGTTTTGAAACATTCCGTTACTATATAAATAAGGCAATACCTTTTCTGACACCCCTTTTATTTCATGTGCAATTCTGATATTCATAAAATGAATATATTTCATAGTTTTTATTGCATCCCTTTCCCATACAACCTGTCCTGCAAGTCCCACTCTATGCCCGCCCGGCAGTGTAAGATACCCCTGCTTAATCTCTTCGTCATATGCATAGATTGAGTAATTACACAGATGATTCAATAATTCTTCCAATTCGTATGTGCTTATACAAAAGCCCTTCGAAACATCTGATTCCCACTCTCCTTCTTTTGTTAAATAAAATTCTGTATAGCTGCCTGTATCCTCCTGTTTTCGAAACACAATGACAGGTCTATTTGCCCGAAGCCTTATTTCCTGTATGTTATTTCCATCTTTTGCTACCTTTTTAAAAACATCTCGAAGCGATAACGGAAACATCTGAATTATAGTTTTTTCCAACATGTCCACAACCTCCTATCTCAATATATGAGGCATGTACAAGTTTCATGCAAAAAAAGAGACTATCGTTTGATAGTCTCTTAAATCCAATATCCCTAATAGGTTATTCTATGCTTTTCATTTTATGGCAGATTAGAACTGAGCAACATCCTTCATAGAGAAGCTGATTCTACCCATCTTATCTTTACCAAGACATACTACAGTAACTTTATCGCCTAATGTAAGTACATCTTCTACATGGTTGATTCTTTCCTTAGAAATCTTAGAAATGTGAACCATACCTTCTTTTCCAGGAGCAAATTCAACGAATGCACCGAATTCTTTGATGCTTACTACTTTACCCTTAAAAATCTGGCCTTCTTCAAAGTCTGTTGTGATAATCTTAATCATTTCAACAGCCTTGTCCATCATTTCTGCATCTGTACCGCATACTGAAACCTGTCCGTCATCGCTGATGTCAATCTTAACACCTGTACGAGCGATGATTTCGTTGATTGTTTTGCCTCTCTGACCTACAACATCACCGATTCTTTCCGGATCAATCTGAAGAGAAACAATCTTTGGAGCATACTGGTTAACTTCTGCTCTTGGCTCAGCAATTGCAGGTTTCATACATGTATCCATGATAAATAATCTTGCTTCACGACATCTCTGGATAGCACCTTCAACGATTGGTCTAGTCAAACCATGAATCTTGATATCCATCTGGATTGCTGTGATACCGTCTGTTGTACCGGTTACCTTAAAGTCCATATCACCAAAGAAGTCTTCAAGTCCCTGGATATCTGTTAATAATACGAATTCGTCATCTGTATCGCCTGTTACAAGACCACAGGAAATACCGGCTACCATTTTCTTAATCGGAACACCTGCAGCCATAAGGGACATACAGGATGCACATGTAGAAGCCATAGATGTAGAACCATTAGATTCAAATGTTTCAGATACTGTACGGATAGCGTATGGGAATTCTTCTGTAGATGGAAGAACCGGTAAAAGTGCTCTTTCTGCAAGTGCACCATGTCCGATTTCTCTACGTCCCGGACCACGACTAACCTTTGTTTCACCTACAGAGTATGCAGGGAAATTGTAGTGGTGTAAGTATCTCTTTTCTGTAATGTTTACATCAAGTCCATCTACCTTCTGTACTTCAGATAATGGAGCAAGTGTTGTAATATTGCAAATCTGTGTCTGACCACGAGTAAACATAGCAGAACCATGTACTCTAGGAATTAAGTCAACTTCTGCTTCCAGTTTTCTAATCTGGTCAAGCTTACGTCCGTCAGGTCTCTTTTCATCTTTTAAGATCATCTTACGAACTGTTTTCTTTTCATACTGATAAATTGCTTCGCCAAGAATTGCAAGCCATTCTTCTTTTTCTGCGAAAGCTTCTTCTAATCTGGCTGTAATTACACGAATATTTTCTTCACGAACCTGTTTTTCATCTGTAAATACTGCTTCTTCCATTTCTGCCGGAGGAACGATTTTCTTCATTTCTTCAAACAGTTCTTCCGGAATTGCACAGCTTTCATATGCATGTTTTGGTTTACCGCATTCTGCTACAATCTGGTTGATGAATGCGATAATTGTCTGGTTAATGTCATGAGCTTTATAAATAGCTTCTAACATTTTTTCTTCAGGAATTTCATTAGCACCTGCTTCAATCATGATAACTTTTTCAGATGTAGATGCAACTGTCATCTTTAAGTCACCCTGATCCCACTGAAGCTGGCTTGGGTTTACGATTAATTCACCATCAATCATACCCATCTGTGTCATAGCACATGGACCATCAAACGGAATATCAGAAATACATGTTGCAATTGCTGTACCAAGCATAGCAACTAATTCCGGACGACATTCCGGATCTACTGCCATTACCATATTGTTAAGTGTAACATCATTTCTATAATCCTTCGGGAATAAAGGACGCATTGGTCTGTCAATTACACGGCTTGTAAGCACTGCATTTTCAGACGCCTTACCTTCTCTCTTATTAAATCCACCCGGGATTTTACCAACTGCATAAAATTTTTCTTCATATTCTACACTACATGGGAAGAAATCAATTCCATCTCTAGGTTTTTCAGATGCTGTAGCTGTAGATAATACTGTTGTATCACCATACTGCATAAATGCACATCCGTTTGCCTGTTTACCAACGCGGCC
>SVFS01000018.1 GCA_015056725.1 Lachnospiraceae bacterium
GCAGCGTTTGCAGTAAATGCCTTTTCACAAAGAACCGGCTTTTTATGCTGAATGCATGCAATAGCATTTGCACAATGTTCTGAGTGAGGTGTCGCAATATACACTAAATCCACTTTAGGATCTTTCAGCATTTCTTCATAAGAGCCATAGGCTTTTTTCGCACCGTGTGCTTTAGCAAAAGCTTTTGCTTTTTCCTCTGTTCGGGATGCAATGGCATACAATGATACACCTTTCATATCATTTAATGTTTTTGCCATCGTTTCGGCAATCTTACCCGCACCCATAATACCTACTCGAAATCTACTCATAGCTTTTCTCCTGTACTTTAAACTATAACTATATTATCTCATGTATTCTGCTTTTACATACCCTGTTTTGCCTTTATATTTTACCTTACACCAACCGTCAGACTGTTTCTTAATCAGTTCAAGCTTTTCTCCTTCCTGAACCTTTCCAAGCTTATTACTTGTCTGGCTTGCCTCGGAACGGACATTAACAGTTGTTGTTGCAGTAACATACGATACATCCGTTGTTTCCTGTATATCTTCAGCATCTGCTGTCTGATTATCGGCATTTTCATCCGGTGTTTCGCTGACTACTTCCAGATAATCTGACTTTATAAAAACTTCTTTACCATCAGATAGTACCTTACTCCATCCGTTTGCTCTTGCTTCTATCAAAGTAAAGCGATCCCCTATCTGTGCTTTTCCGACTTTATCGGAAAGCTCACTATCCGAGCTACGCATATTTACAACATCTGTAGCAGCAACAATCTTTATCGTTGCCGGTTCTTCTTCCGGTGCTTCCGCTTCTGTATCTACCGGCTCATTTTCAGCTTTATTCATTGCATCCAGTGCTGCTCCGATTGCTGCAGTAATCTGATTGTCAACTTCCGTATAGTATGCTGCAAAGTCAGGGTCTTCCGCCAGTAAATTATTGAAACCTACTGTTACTTTATTATTCAAATCAATAACATCATCCTGTAAATCAATTGTTTCAATATAAGCTGCCACATCTTCATCCAGTTCTTCCTGAATGTTGATATAATACTTACCGGCTTCGTTCTGACATACATAGAAGGTTGCAAGTCCGGGCACGGTTGCTTTATCATACCCTGCCATCTGCACCTCGGTATATGCAAACACCATATAGGAATTTTCAATTGGTCCCGGCTTGGTATAAATATTTACAGCCGGATACGCTTCCAGATACTTCGCTACTTCTCTAAGCTTAATTAAATAGTTTTCCGTCACCGGACTAACTAATGTACAGATTGTATCCATATCTCCGGCCGCCAATGCTTTATAATACTCTAACATCAGCTCATTAATTTCCGCATGTGCATTATGCTCAAGTTCCAGCTCCGGAACTACCACGCCTTCTTCTTCCACATCTACTACTTCTGTTTCATTCTGCTGTACTATCGTTTCCTTTTTTTGATTTGCTGAAACAGCTACAAATATAGTAATTCCAAGACACAGCAATAATACTACCGGTCCGGTGATGCGTTTATTTTCATACAGGAAATTTGCAACCGTTCTAAAAATCTCTTTCAGCGAATATCTCTGTTTCTTCTCTTCCCGCTGTTTTTTCATTTTGGAAAGCTCCAGCTGCATTTCATTTACATCGGATTCTCTTACTTTGTCATTCTCTCTATCTTCCGCTTCATCAATTTCATCTGCAATTAACGATAACTCATCTTCTTCTGTTTCTTCCAAAATATCCTGCTGTATATCGATATCCATATTTTGTATATCTTTTTTTGACATATAAAACCTTTCCCCGCGCCCTCGTACGCGACACTTTTCATCTGTTCCCTATTGAAATTGATTACATCAGGCTCCTCTCAGAGTCTGATGTAATCTCCTGCACCCGACAGGAATCGAACCTGCATTAAAGGCGTCGGAGGCCTTCGTTCTATCCGTTAGACTACAGGTGCATAAATGGATTGTTATGAAATATTTCATAGCAACACACCTTTCAGTATCATAACATATCCATTCATTTATGTCTAGTTTACACAACCTTTACAGACTTATCAGACCTGCATAATCTTCCCTGAAAGTCTGTCAAAAAAGTACACATCATCGCTTAAAACTTCTTCCGGTTCGACCTGTGTACGATTAATTTCCTCTACCATACATTTCAGCTCCGATGGATATTCTACCAGCTCCTGTGGCAAAAGAATTACTTCATGTACCGAGCTTGGCAGGATATAATAACTTGTCTTATTACAATCTGCCAAATGCTGAAGTACACCATCATATAATATGCATGATGCTCCGTAAAAATTCTCATGATTTGACATGATTAACATTGCATTCGATTGCTTTTCCAGCAATTCTCTTGTCTGTTCGTTATAGGCTGCCTCTTCATCCTTCATAAACTCTTTTAATACTTCCTTCATCGTTCGGATATGACAAGGCATCATCTCCTGAGCATTTCTTAATGCATCCTTAAACAGTTCTTCTTTTTTTACTCTCCACATTTTCATATGCTCATTTGTTATAATAATGGTTGCCTGGGCATTTTTAATTTCTGTCACACGGCAATATGCAATAATTGCCAGATTCCAAAACATTTTATGCGGTATCCCTTTTAGAAAATTGCGGTTTTTTCCATAATGAACAATTTTAAGTGCCAGTCTTGTTTTTGCTTTTTTGTAATCATGCATGAACGCTATATCAGGAAGTTCTATATTTTTCTTTTCCTCATATAGTTCCATAATCTCTTGCAAGATGATATCCATCTGAACACCCTGCATATAATCAATATAAAACTTTTCCAAATAAATCGTCGGTGCCCAATTGCACTCCTTGCTTCGAATGGTAATCCCATATAACAGGGTTCCGTTATTACGCTCTGTACGAATTGTTTCTATCTGTGTTCCTTCTGAAACAAGTGTTTTTGCTCTTTGGCAAATTTCTTCAATAAATTGTGTATAGTCCATTGCTTCCTCCTATAAAAAATCAGGAAGAATGCTTCTTATTATCTTTTCTTCTAAAACTGCATGCGAAGCTGCATATTATAGCAAAGAAAAAAGACAACGGAAGCAAGCTTCCATTGTCTTATAGGTCATATACATTATACACGGCTCAAATATTCGCCTGTACGTGTGTCAATTTTGATAACATCACCCTGGTTAACAAAAAGTGGAACATAAACAGTTGCACCTGTCTCAACAGTAGCAGGTTTTGTAGCACCTGTAGCTGTATCGCCTTTAAATCCAGGCTCTGTTTCTGTAATTTCAAGTTCAACGAATAATGGCGGTTCAACTGCAAAGATACCTCCGTTATGGGATAACATCTTAACCATTTCGTTTTCTTTTACGAATTTCATTGCATCGCCAACTTCATTTACATTAAGCATAATCTGATCATATGTTTCTGTATCCATGAAATTGTACATATCGCCATCTGCGTATAAATACTGCATTTCTTTTCTATCAATACGTGCCTGTGGACATTTATCAACCGGTCTGAAAGTTTTTTCAATCACACCACCACTCTTGATATTTTTTAATTTTGTTCTAACGAATGCTGCACCTTTACCCGGTTTTACATGCTGGAACTCGATAATCTGAAACACGTTTCCTTCCACTTCGATTGTGATACCGTTTCTGAAATCACCTGCAGATATCATATTCTATTCCTCCTAAATATTGGTTCGCGTAATAATTCTTTTATAGTTTATACTAAAAAATGTGTTTTTTCAACTCTTTTTTCTATTTCCCGAGCAAGAAATCAATAGCCTGTAAATACCCTTCAAGCCCCTGACCGTAAATCTGTTTTTGACAAGCAGGCGCCGTCACGGAAACCTTACGGAATTCTTCGCGTTTTGTTATATCAGAAATGTGAATTTCCACTTTTGGAATATCTGAAAGGGATGCCAGCGCATCATGGATTGCATAGCTGTAATGTGTGTACGCGCCCGGATTAATCACAATTCCCTGTATCTTATCAAAATACGCTTCCTGAATTCTGTCAATAATCGCACCCTCGTGATTGCTTTGAAATACTTCTACTTCACAATTTTCTGCTTTGCACTTATCTTCAATCAGCTTTACCAGATATGCATAATCCTGTGTTCCGTAAACACTTTTTTCACGAATTCCCAAAAAATTCAAATTCGGTCCGTTTATAACAAGTATTTTCATTGTACTGCCTCCATGATTTCTTCTAATACTTCTTCAAAGCTCTTGCCGTCTCCGCAAATAATAACGTCTGCCACACCTTCGTAGATGTCACTTCTCTTTGCCAAAAGATCTTCTATCTTCTGTTTCGGATTATCTCCCTGCAGCAAAGGTCTTGTGTTATCTCCCTGTAATCGTTCGTATACGGTATCTGCCGATACTTTCAGATACACAACGGTCCCAAGCTCCTTCAAAAGCTTCCTGTTTTCTTCCCGAAGTGGTGTACCCCCTCCAAGCGAAATAATTCTTTCTGCGCTTTCCCATTTCAGTGATTCCAGAACCTCTGTTTCCTTTTTTCGAAAATAGGCTTCTCCGTAGGTAGCAAATATATCACTTATCGACATTCCTTCTTTTTTTTCTATCAGTTTATCTGTATCTAAAAATGCTTTCCTAAGCTTATAGGATAGTTTAAGTCCCATAGAGCTTTTTCCGGAGCCCATAAAGCCCATCAAAATAATATGTTTCATGCTAATTCCTTTTTCAACTTTTCGTAAACTTCCAATGCTGTCTCTTCTGTAGTGGAAATATTATTCCATAATTCATATGCAATGATTCCCTGATATAATAACATTTTCAAACCATTAAAGCTCTTTCCGCCTGCATTCTTTACACATTGCATAAATTTCGTCTGAGCCGGATTATAAATGAGATCATATCCATACTCTATCATTTGATAAAACTCCATATCTTCTATAACGGCTTTATCTGTTTCCGGATACATTCCAACATTCGTTGCCTGTACTGCAAGGTACTTACATGACTTATCCAGCTTTTTATATCCTTCTAACTCATATGCTGTACAGATATCCTTTCCCGCTTTCTGATTGATTTCATCCGCAATCATCCGGGCTTTTTCTATTGTACGGTTCATGATATGTATCTTTTTTGCCTTCTTTTGTAATAAAAGGATGGCAACTGCTCTTGCAACACCACCTGCTCCCAGTATAATAACTTCTCTATCCTCTATTTCGATACCATCAGAAAGCATGGCTCTGTATAATCCGGGCATATCCGTATTATAGCCTTTATAACCGCCTTCTGTACGTACCAATGTATTAACAGCTCCAATACTTTCCGCAAGCGGATCGATAGCTGTCAGGTAGTTCAATACTTCTGCCTTATAGGGTACTGTTACATTCATTCCCAAAAAATTATATGCATCTGCACCTTTTACTGCTGCTTCCAATTTTCCCGTTTCTACCTGCAATGGTACATATACCAGATTATGACCATATTTTGCTGCCAGATAATTATGAATCACCGGCGACATGGTATGTCCGATTGGATAGCCGATTAAACCACACACTTTCGTTTTTGCATTTATGTTCATTCGTTTTACTCACTTTCTTCGTCTGTTTAAACTGACTTCTGATTATTCTTTTTATAAAAATATAATATTGGTTTCTCAAAATATCTCTTTATTACAATTTGAATTTCTTCTTTCGGATAAATAGGTTTTACTAAAATCGTATCAATTCCGCATCGTTTTGCTCCCCAAACATCCGTAAATATCTGATCTCCGATAAATAACGCCTGGCTCTTTTCTATTTTCATAAGCTCTAACGCTTTTTCATACCCGGCCGGAAGAGGTTTTCCTGCTTTGTAAATGTACAAAGCTCCCACTTGTTCCGCAAAGGATTTTACTCTCGGCTCTTTATTATTGGACAATAAAACCGCCTGATATCCGATTGCTTTTAATTTCTCAAAGAGTGCCAACGCTCTTTCGTCAGCCGGCAGACCATGTGGTACAAGCGTATTATCTATATCAAAAATAACACCTCTTTTTCCATCCATGTACCGTTTCTCAAAATCAATTTCATACGTACTATTTAAGTATTCTTTTGGAAAAAACTGTTCAAACACGTTTCTACTTCCTCTTTATATTCTTTTATATCAACCATAGTCAAATCCTGTAAATCACTATGCTTCATACTCTTTCTACTATAAAAAACACCTTGCAAAAATGCAAGGTGTAATTCTTCTTTATGGGCTTCTATTTTAGTAAAACAATACCGTCTTCACTCATGCTGTGAAGCAACCCGCCATTGGCTACATTGGACGAACCTACAAAATACTGATAATCCTGTAAGATACTGTCTTTCTGCATGTCGGAAATTGCTTTCTGCATATCCAGATTTTCCAGATTACTATCTTTTCCGATATATCCATAGTCATCATTCTGTCTGAAAGAAAGGGAAATATCTTCAAGCTTTGCAACTCTCTGTGCTCTGAGCTTATCTGCTTCCGCGTTATGAATTGTCGATGAAGGAGTCTGACTCTTAGAAGATTCTTCTACCTTCTGCTGGTCTTGTCTACGCACAGTTTCCACATCAACCGTTCTGATATTATTCATCAAATAGCTGCTCTGAATTCCCGCGTACTGATTAATACCGATATATGCCAAGTCCTTCACCACCTTTCCGTTAGCTTTGTGTTATAATTATCGGAATAATTTGACAATACTTTAGTCCGATAAAAACTTTTTTCATAAAAGTGAATTATTTATGTTTTACAATTCCGTTATATTTCATGGTTGCAAATAATTTCGCAAAAGTAACAATTACAAGAAGTACTACATCATACCACAGAAAATTATATACAGACTGTCTGGCATCCGCAAACCACTGTGTATCTTCCCAAAGCTTGCCACCCCAAAATACGAATAGCAGCCCTAAAATAGCAATAAAAAGAAATGCCAGCCTCCACTTATTCAACGCTTCTATCCTTTTCTTAGCTTTCCCGATTTTTTCTTCTCTATCCATGTTACTCATGTCTTTTTATTATTCCTTTTCAGATTATTTGAAAATTTTCTTTAATTCATCCATAAATGTATTGATATCTTTGAACTCTCTATATACGGAAGCAAATCTTACATATGCAACCGCATCAAGATTTTTCAATTTTTCCATTACGAATTCACCAATTACTTCACTGGCAATTTCTTTATCTTCCAACTTGAAAATTTCTGTTTCCACTTCATCTACCAAACGCTCAATCTGTCCCGCGCTAATCGGTCTTTTATGGCAAGCTCTCAGTACACCTGCTTCTATCTTTGCACGGTCATAAGCTTCTCGGTTATTATCCTTCTTAATAATAATAAGCGGAATTGTCTCTACCTTCTCATAAGTCGTAAATCGCTTATCACACTCATCACATACACGTCTTCTTCGGATTGAATTATTTTCTTCAGCCGGACGAGAATCAATTACTCTTGTATTCTCATGACCACAAAACGGACACTTCATTTGTTTACCCCCATCATTTCTCAACCTATAAATAGACAGAATGCGGAAACTACACATTTTGTCATATGAAATTATACGTTATGTAATCCAAATTGTCAATTATTCCCTGAAATTATGTAAACTCATTTCACAGAAAAATGCCGATAAATCAACATCTTTCTATCAAAATAATATCCGGTCCGATTTGCTTAATATCTTTATAGCAAATTTCATAATCCGGCTCACAATGAAAACATAAAGAGAACATAGAACAAGACGGAACAATCAATTTTTTTATTTGTCCGCTACATTCATCAAATTCAAAATCCGTCACTCTTCCAAGCTTTTTGCATGTCCTTTCACATATTACTTCTTTGCATTTCAATTCTGAAAACAGCATCTTCATTTCTCCTGCCATTCCTACTCAATATATCTTATGCAAAATGTAGTGTTGCGTGAATAATTCTTTCCCCTTTGTGCAATCTAATAACAGCTTCAAAGCTTCCTTATGATTCCTTCAACGGAAAAAACAGGATAAAACACGAAAGGACTACATGCAATGAGTTACAAAGTTGAAATCTGCGGCGTCAACACTGCCAAGCTGCCGCTATTGAAAGATGATGAGAAGGAAGCTCTGTTCAAACGCATTGAACAGGGTGACTTAGCTGCCAGAGATGAATATATACGTGGAAACCTGCGTCTTGTACTAAGTGTCATTAAGCGTTTTTCTTCCAGTAATGAAAATGTGGATGATCTGTTCCAAATTGGTTGTGTGGGATTGATTAAAGCCATCAACAATTTTAATCCTGCCATGGAAGTGAAATTTTCCACTTATGCTGTTCCCATGATTCTCGGAGAAATCAGACGTTTTTTAAGAGACGGAGGTAGTATCCGTGTCTCTCGTTCTTTAAAAGATACTGCTTATAAAGCTATTTATACAAAGGAGTATATGACACGAAAAAATCTGAAAGAACCAACTATGGAAGAAGTTGCCGCTGAAATCGGCATTTCCAAGGAAGACATTCTGTATGCCTTAGACGCTATCCAAAGCCCTATGAGCTTATATGAACCGATTTATACAGATGGTGGCGACACTCTGTATATTATGGATCAGGTTAGTGATAAGAAAAGCCGTGAAGAAAAGTGGATTGAAAACCTGGCTTTGCAGGATGCTATCCAGAAATTGAATGAACGTGAACAAGAAATAATCCATCTGCGTTTTTATGAAGGAAAAACACAGATGGAAGTCTCTCAATTAATCGGTATTTCACAGGCACAGGTATCGCGCCTTGAAAAAAATGCATTACGCATTATGCGTAATTATCTTTCGTAATCCGCTATAAAGCACCGGATATATTATCATGGCATACAATATTATAAAAAATGCCTGCAGCATAATTCCCCATACAGTTTTATGGAAGCATAACGCTAAAAGCTGTTTCATAAGAATGCAGGTTAATGTACCAATGATAAAATGTAATACTCTTTCTGCCATTCTTTCCGGAACATCGCAATGTATCCATCTTCTGCATGCAAAAAAGCATCCGCCAATTCCCAAACCGGCACCGCAAAACTGCATCACATGGTTCATAATCTGCCCGTCTGTTTTTCCTGATGTATACATAACAAGTAGCTCACATGCCGCAAGTATTTGTAAGAATACACATATGGTCAAATCATATCTGTGGTATTTTACCAAATCCAGTTTCAAAAAAATCCAAACAAAAGCAGCTACCAGTGCAAGAGAAATTGCTCTGTTCACAGGTGTATGCTCTAATATACAGCAATAAACATGATAAGTCAGAAAAGATAGATATGTAATTATTGCTATCTGGTATGATTTTGGACTCTTAATACCATACAGTATTAAGCACAATACAAGAATCCACATAACCTTCTCCTGCATCAAATCCCAAATACAATTAATAGTTGCTGACTTTAATAGTATAATATGCAACTCAAAATATCTACCTTTTATACAAAATGCTTACAATTTGTTAACAATTTGTTCGTTTTTTCGTAATTTTTGGAACGTTTTTTCCTGCATCATACCTCTTTACTAATTTCTTTCCGCAGTTGTTTCATAATTTTCTTTTCTAATCGGGATATGTATGATTGCGATATTCCTAAGAGCTCCGCAACTTCTTTCTGCGTCATTTCTTCCATACTCTCTCCGTTTTTATCCTTCCCCAGACCAAAACGGAGCTTAATGATTGTCTGCTCTCTTTCTGACAGTTTACATATTGCCTGTCTGAGTACTTTTCGCTCTACCTCAGACTCTATGTCTTTATAAATAATATCTTCATCGGTTCCGAGAATATCCGACAACAATAGTTCGTTTCCATCCCAGTCTACATTTAACGGCTCATCAATAGATACTTCCATTTTTGTTTTGCTGTTTCTTCTCAGATACATGAGAATTTCATTTTCAATACATCTTGATGCATAGGTAGCAAGTTTAATATTTTTGTTTGGGTTAAACGTATTTATTGATTTAATGAGTCCTATCGTTCCTATCGATATCAAATCTTCTACGCCTACTCCCGTATTATCAAATTTTTTAGCGATATATACTACAAGACGTAAATTATGTTCAATCAAAACCTCCTTTGCATTCGTGGAATCTTCCGAATTCAAATCTAAAATCATTTCATTTTCCCGTGCCGCCTCAAGTGGTGGCGGAAGTACATCTGCACCTCCTATGTAATGAATGTCTCCCTCGTTTCTCCATATACCACACAAATTACGAAGCATATGAAATGATAATCCCGCAGGCATAACTGCTCCTAAAACCATTCTGTCTTTCCTCCCTTTTACACCTTTTCCTTTTCTTTAGACTGCTCTGCCGCATCAAAAAACCTCGGATGAAGAATTGCCTGATAATATTTGGATAAGTACTGTGTACTTAACGCAACTATTACTTTTTCATGTATGTATCGTTCATTTGCTGTCTCTAAAATCATTATAGGCACTTCTATTGCTTCCAACAGTCCCCTGCTTTTTCCAATGCTATGATACGGTATTACATACGTTTTCTCTTCCGGAATCCGTTCCAGATAGTTTTCAATACACCTTCTTTCTATCAATACAACCGGTCTGCCTGTACATGGTTCATACAATGAATTTCCCGAATCATATAGTCCTATACACCTATATACTTCTCCATACAAATCCAGTTTTACCTGATAGGTGTACTGTCTGATTTTCCTTTGGCGCCGTTCATGCATTAAATACCTTTTAAACAGCACAAAATATACTGTTGCAAAAAGCAGCATTTCCATCCACATTTCCATGTATCGTCCTGTTGCCATTCCAATCACTCTGTGAAATATCAGTATGCTTCCGCCTAACAGTAAGCCATAGCCATGCATTATCACATAAGCTTTTCTACGCATAAACTGTGTCTGTTCCTTAAAAAGCCAGCGAATCAGCAAACCATTACAGATAAATATCTGCAAAAAGAGCTTTACAAAAAACGGTATTCCCGGAAGGAGCATAATTCCTGTAAACAATGTCGCATTTCCCAAGGAATACTTCATAATCTTTTTTAAGTCCACCCGGGTTTCCAATGCTACTTTTACAAGGTACAGCAAATAGGTATTCACAATAAAGTCCAATAAAATCAGCTGATCTACATATATTTCATAGTGCATATTCCTTTACGCATTCCTTCTTCACACATTCAGTATAACTCTTAACCTATTCATAATTTGTCATATCCTGCGTCTTAAAACACGTAAAAAAGCCTCATGCATTGCATGAGGCTTGTCCGTATCTTACATTATTTTTTCTGTAAAAAGCTTGGAATATTTAAGGATTGCTCTCTTACAGAGCTTCTGATATCTGCCGGTTTATTCAATCCTGAAGCCGGTTTTGCTGCTGTAGGCTGTGTAACAGGAGCTTTCACACCTATTGTCTGCTTTGGCATAGGTGTCGGCTGGATTGTCTTTCCCTGTAAGGAAGACGGCATAATAATACTGGATTTATATCCTAAACTACTCATTCTGTTCTGTGGTACTTCGTCAAGTCCTGTCGCAATAACAGTAATTGTACATGTATCGGACTTGGACGCATCATACATAGCACCAAAGATAATGTTAACATCATCACCGGCAAGTTCCTGAACATAACTTGCTGCATCACTTGCATCTGTTAAAGTAATATCACCGGATACATTGATAATTACATGGCTTGCACCATTAATTGTTGTTTCAAGAAGTGGAGATTCAACAGCCATCTTAACTGCTTCACTTGCCTTATCATCACCCTTACCGGTACCAATACCAATATGTGCAACACCCTTGTCCTTCATGACAGTCTGTACATCTGCGAAGTCAAGGTTAATAACTGCCGGAACATTAATCAGGTCTGTAATACCCTGTACTGCCTGCTGAAGTACTTCATCTGCTTTCTTAAGTGCGTCAGGCATTGTTGTTCTCTTATCTACAATATCTAATAATTTATCGTTAGGAATGACAATTAAAGTATCTACATTTTCTTTAATCTTTTCGATTCCCTGTAATGCATTTGCCATACGTGCTCTTGCTTCAAAACGGAAAGGCTTTGTAACAACACCAACCGTTAAAATGCCAAGCTCTTTTGCCAGTTTTGCTACAACCGGAGCTGCACCTGTACCGGTACCGCCACCCATACCACAGGTAACAAATACCATATCCGCACCTTTTAATGCACTTGTAATTTCTTCTACACTTTCTTCCGCTGCCTTTTCGCCGATTTCAGGCTTTGCACCGGCGCCAAGTCCTTTTGTAAGCTTTTCCCCAATCTGTAATAATTTAGGTGCCTTACAAAGCTGGAGTGCCTGTTTATCCGTATTAATACCGATAAAATCAACTCCGCTAATATTTTCATCAATCATTCTATTTACAGCGTTATTACCTGCTCCACCAACACCGATTACTATAATCTTAGCAGCAGATTCCGCATCGTTTGTTCTAATTTCTAACAAGGGAATTTCCTCCTCCACACTTTAGACTCATATACTTTATCATATAATGTAATCTTCAATTTATCAACCTATTTTTTTGTAAGATTTCAGTTTTTATTTCTAAAATGTCATAGGCGTGTCCACATCGGGAAGAACTAAAACCGGATCGTTTAATGGCTTATCGGAATGGAAAGAAACCGTTTTTGTATCTTCACTGTAATTTTCCATCTCAAGCACTCCCGATTTTCCTTCTAATCTCGGTAAAATACTCTTCATTTTTGAAAATTTCTCATCAATATTGTTGCCATCTCCGATTTTTACACGTACATCTTCAAAATATAATGTAACATCATATTTATCATCAAAATAAATTTTATCTGCAGTCAGTTCATACTTATTCAAAGATTGAGAAATATCCAGAATCTCTGCAAATATTCCCTCTTCTTCAACCGGAAGCTTTTCGTACTTCACAACATGGTCAAAAGAAAGACCGATTACTTCCGGAACACCACTTGTTTTCACAAGTGAGCTTTCTACAATTGTTCCATCCTTGTCAAAATACATATATCTTCCAAGATACGTCACAAATCCTGCCAATGTTTTTTCATAAACTGTAATTTTTACCGTATCTTTTGATAAAATATCAATTTCAATTGCCGCCACAAACGGAATATCTTCTACTTCCTGCTTCTGATATTTCAGATTCAAAAAAATAGAATTCTTTTCAAGCGGACCGCTCATGATTTTTTCAATAATTTCTTCATCCGAATAATGCACATTACCTTCCACGTATACCGTGTTGATTGTATAATTGTCATTTATGTAAGAATAACCTGCTATCAGTGCTATTAGAATCAGCGCTGTTACAATCAAAGTAATTTTTAATCGAAATGAAAAAAGTGGTTTTCTATAAATATTCTTTTGGGATTGTTTTTCTTTTTTCTTTTTACGCATGCTACACCGGTTTAAATGATATGATTACAGTTCTTTCAATCTGATAGATCTTGCCACATTTAATACCAATCCGACTTCTATCAGAAGGAACACTACCGAGGAACCTCCATAACTGATAAACGGAAGGGAAATACCGGTATTCGGAATGGTGTTTGTACAAACAGCAATATTCAAAATTACCTGAATTGCAAAATGCGACATGACACCTACTACTAAAAGTGCCCCAAACAAATCAGGTGCATTATTTGCAATAATCATACATCTCCATATCAAAAGCAAAAACAGCATAATTACCGCCATCGCTCCAAATAATCCCAGCTCTTCACATATAATGGAAAAAATCATATCGTTCTGTGCTTCCGGTAAAAAGCCAAGCTTCTGCATACTTTCGCCAAGCCCTTTTCCAAAAATCCCACCGGAGCCAATCGCATATAAGGCCTGCAGAGTCTGGAAGCCTTTTCCGCTTGCGTACGCCTCCGGATTAAGCCATGCCAAAATACGCTGGAAACGGAAGCCAAGACTGCTTGCATCCTGATTCTGTTTCAACATATATACAAGAAGTGCTGCCAGTGCGATTACCCCAAGTGCTAAAATAACAAACTTTCGGTAGTCAGGACTTGCTACAAAAATAATAGCAACCGCGATTCCCATAATAATAATGGCAGAACTCATATTTTCTGTAATCTTCCACACAATCAAAAATACGAATATTACAGGAAGTAATAATACAATCAATGTTTTGGGTTTGCGTATTCCACGTCCCACAGAACATACCATATAGGACATAAACAGAATAATGCCCAGCTTTGCCACTTCTGCAGGCTGTAAGGAAATACCAAGATTCAGCCATCTTCTTGCACCGTTAGCTTCATATCCAAGTGGAGTTAATACCATGAAAATAAGAATAATCGAAACAATCAGTCCCGGTATGGCAAGCTTCTCCCATGCATGATAAGGAATTCTCGATACGATAAACATCGCTACAAGTCCGATTGCTGTTGCAAGCAGCTGCTTTTTCAAATAGTAACTACTGTCTCCAAATGTCAGATTTGCTTTATAAGAGCTACTGGAATATATCATAATCAGCCCAAATCCGAGCAGGAAAAACACCGTAATTAAAAATGTGTAATCAAAAAAGCTTTCTGTATTCTGTTTTGCTGCTCCACCCTGGATTGTTCTGAATCGTCTTTCCAAGCGACACACTCCTTATTTTGACTTTAATGCATTTACCATATCTTTAAACATCTGTCCGCGTACTTCATAATTAGGGAACATTCCCCAGCTTGCGCATGCCGGCGATAATAAAACTGCTTCGCCATCCTCAGCATTTTCCACACAAATCCGAAAAGCTTCTTCAAAGGTATCTGCAAACACAATATCCATAAAACCATGTGCTCTTGCACATTCTGCAATCTTTTCACGTGTCTGGCCAATCAGGACAAACAGCTTGACTTTTCCATCAAAAGCTTCTATCCATTCATCATAGCTGCTTTCTTTATCATAGCCGCCACCTATCAGCACGGTTTTTTTGATCATGGCTTTAATTCCCTGGATTGCCGCATCCGGATTTGTTCCTTTGGAATCATTATAATAATCCACACCATTTACCGTATCCACATATTCAATACGATGCTCTACGGCACGAAATGCTTTTACCGTATCTAAAATGACATCCATAGGCACATCCATGAACATTGCAATTGCAATCGCTGCCATCACATTTTCAACATTGCAGATTCCTACAAGATTCATATCCTGTATATTCATCAGCATCTGTCTTTTTCCATCCTTTGCAAGACAGATTTCTTCGCCCTTTAAATAAATGCCTTCTTCTAATTCTCTTTGCGATGAAAAATAGAACACAGAGGCATTACAATGCTCTCCTATTTTTCGGGTATCCTCATTTTCATAATTTAGCACACATACATCATCTTTTGTCTGATTCTTTGTAATTGCAGCCTTTGCTGCTATGTAATTGTCCATTGTATGATGTCTGTTCAAGTGATCCGGTGTAATGTTCAAAACTGCAGATACTGTAGGATGAAACGTATCAATCGTTTCCAGCTGGAAGCTGCTGATTTCTCCGACGGTAACCGACTCACTTGTTGTCTCATCTACCATATCCGTATAGGGATATCCGATATTTCCCATCACAAACGACTTTGCAAAATATCTTGCCATAATCTCGCCTACAAGCGTTGTCGTTGTTGTCTTTCCATTTGTCCCTGTAATCGCTACGACACGACCTTTTTCAGACGTATATGCAAGCTCGATTTCCCCCCAGATTGGAATATTCATTTCCTTAAACTGCTCAACAAAAGGAATATCTACCGGTACTCCCGGACTAAGCACAACAATCTCCACCTGCTGTTTTTTCTCTTCCGGAAGCTCCTTTAAAAATATTTCTACCGGAAAATCTGCCGGCAATTTCTGTAATACGTCTTCTTGGGTAAGCTTTTCATTATCATCATACAACCATACATTTGCAGCTTTTTTCTGCAAATACAACGCTGCTCCGATTCCACTTTTTCCACAGCCGACTACTAATACATTTCTATCTCTTAAATCCATCGTCTTTTCCTTTATCCAAATACTTTATGCTGCCATAAATGCAACAAGACATAGAATTGCTGTAACAATAGCAAACACCGCTACTACTCTTGTTTCAGACCATCCGCACAATTCAAAATGATGATGAATCGGTGCCATCTTAAAAATACGCTTTCCGCCTGTCAGTTTAAAGTAAGACACCTGAATCATAACAGAAAGTACTTCCATTAAATACACAAAACCTACAATTGCAATAAACAACGGCATCTGGAGCATATATGCAGTCGCTGCTACAAATCCTCCCAGTGCAAGGGAACCCGTATCTCCCATAAATACACTTGCAGGATAAACATTGAATAGTAAAAAACCGAGCAATGCACCTACTACCGCGCCTGTAATCGGTTCAATACCACTCTTTGTACCGATTGCAATTACCGTAAAAAATGTTGCTATTATAACTGTAACAGAGCTTGCCAAGCCATCCAGACCGTCTGTAAAATTTGTACCATTTACGGTTCCGATTACAATAAAGAATAAAATCGGAATATTAAATATTCCAAAATCAATATACTGTCCACTCATAAACGGTATTTTCATAGCCAAAGACACATCAGTATAATGACATAAGTAATATGCAAAAACACCTGTCACGATAAGCTGTCCCAACATCTTCTGCCATGCTCTAAGTCCCATAGAGCGTTTTAATACTACTTTAATGTAATCATCCAAAAATCCAATTAAACCAAATCCCAATGTCAAAAACAATACCGGAATGATATTCGGATAATCCTTTACATAAAAAATGCTGGTAAGAACTACCGCACCTAAAATCAGAATTCCACCCATTGTAGGAGTTCCGTTCTTCTTAATATGAGACTGTGGTCCTTCATCACGCACGGTCTGTCCTACTTTCAATCTGCGTAAAAACGGAATTACTACCGGACCTAATACCGCACTGATAAAAAACGCTATAATAACTGGTAACACTACTGTATTGCTCATAAGTTGCCTTTCTCTTTCTATTAGTGGAAATATTAAGGAGCACTTCCTATCCTAGAATCCTGACATTAAGGAGCACTTCCCATCCTAAAATCCGCTTCGCAAATTGGGAAGTGCGTAGGTCAGGATTTCTTTCAGAAATCCTGACATTTATTATACCCCCTATCCTGAAGATATGGAAGAATATTTTCAAAAAGTTGCCTGACTACAGGTGCTGCAATCTGACCGCCATAATATGTTCCCTGTGGGTTATGAATGACTACAAGTGCAAGTATCTGGGGATTATCCGCCGGCGAAAATCCTACAAAAGATGCAATATATCTTCCACTCCCACGAGGAAGCGTCTGACTTGTCGCCGTTTTACCTCCAATGGAAAAGCCTTCTACATAACCTTTTTTTCCACTTCCATTCTCTACCACCTGCTCTAACATCATCTGCATCGTTTCCGATGTTTCCTCGGAAATAATTTGTTTCTTCACAGGATAAGAAAAGGTTTTCAAAACCTTCCCTTCTGCCGTTTGTACCCGCATGCCGATATGCGGCGTAATCCGTCTTCCTCCATTTACAATCGAAGAAACTGTGGTTGCCAATTGTAACGGTGTAATCTGAAAGGATTGACCAAAGGACATCGTAGCAAGCTCTACCTCACCGATATTGTCCGGCTGATGCATAATAGTTCCTGCTTCTCCGGGAAGGTCTATATTCGTCCTGTCCAGCAATCCGAATTTTTTCATATAATTATAATAATTCTTTACACCAACACGTAATCCTACCGTAACAAACACAGGATTGCAAGAGTTCATTGTCCCTTGTACAAAATTTTCCGAGCCATGTCCTGTCGTTTTATGACACCGGATTCTTCTATCTTCTACAATAACATAACCCGGACAGTGAAAACTGTCCTCCGTTGTTACCACATCTGCTTCTAACGCTGCCGCCGCAGTAATTACTTTAAACGTAGAGCCCGGCTCGTACGTATCGTTTATACATCCGTTTCGCCACATTCCGTTTAGCATTTCCTGCTCTAATTCCTGCGGCGTTTTTTCCTTTATTGCTTCTATAATAGTTTCATCGCTTACATCCGTCTGTTTCGGCTGTTTCCTTGCCTGCTCCTTGTCCCAAAGCTCCTTATATCCCTCTGTAATTGTATAAGGATTATTCAAATCAAATTCTGGCACATCCACCATGGCAAGAATTTCTCCGGTCTGCGGATTCATAACGAGAAAAGAAACTCTATCCGCTTCCTTGGATGCCTGTACCTGCTTGGCAAGCTGATATGCGTAGCTTTGAATATTCGTATCCAGACTCAGCACTAAATCATTACCCGCTATCGGTTCAAGGCGATGTTCTCCGACTGCTTCCAGCTCGATGCCTTTCGCATCCGTAACAGTTAATACCTTTCCTTCTGTTCCTTTCAAATACTCATCATAGATTACTTCCAGACCAATGATTCCCTGATTATCAGCTCCCGTAAAGCCAAGTACCTTAGATGCCAAATCACCATAGGGATAATATCGTTTGTAATCTTCATCAACCTTTATTCCCGGAATATCGGCTTCTCTTATAGCATCTCCAATTTCTTTTGGAACATTGCTCTTAATCTTCTCCATGGCAGATATTTTTTCCACGCGCTTTCTGACCGTTTCTTCGGAAAGCATAAGTTTGTCACACAAAAAGGCGATTACTTTTTCTTCATCTTCTATTTGGGAATGAATTACCGAAATGGTGCAAACGGTTTTATTATCCGCAAGCACATTTCCATCCCTGTCAAGCAATCTCCCTCTTGCCGCTTTTATCGGTCTTTCTCTTTCATGAAGCTTGGTTGCCTGTTCCGTATAGTACTCCGATTTCCATATCATAAGATAGGCGAGTCGTCCTATTAACAAGAAAAAAGATGTTGCACAAATTAAAAATGTTACAACAATCTTTTTTCTATGACTAATCTTATTTTTCATTTCCAGAGACATCATTCATTATTAAAATCCAAATAAGTCTTATTATACTTTATGCCTCTGACATTCTTTTTATTCAAATATGTCCTACATTCCTTGCATTAAAGAGCCTTCTGTCATATCGTGACCGGTTTCCGGATCAATAAGATGTCCGTTATTTGGGTCGATATAATAGCCTGTAGCCGGGTCCACTTCAAAGGTTTTCCAAACCTCCGGTACAAATGCGTCCTCACTTCCTTCTGCATTTTCTCCTGACGGTTCATTTCCTTCTTCTGCAGAGCCTTCTTCTTCAGAGCCCTCTTCCTGCGAAGTCTCACCTTCTTCAGGCAAAGCGGTTTCTTCTGTACCTTCTCCTGCAATATCGTTTGCCTGATGTCTGTACTGCGTTGTAATTTCAAGCTGAAGTGCTCTAAGCTCAGCAGCCTCAGATTCTGACACCTCTTCTGTCATAAATATATTCATATACGGAAGTACTTCCGTCAAAATGCTGCGGACAATACGGGTTGCATATTTCGCATCATCCTGATATTGTACATTCGGTCTGTCCACAACGACATAAATTGCAATCTGCGGATCATCTGCCGGTGCATATCCCATAAAGGAAACAACATATTCATCGTTACCACGCGGAAGTGTTTCGGCTGTTCCCGTTTTACCACCGATTGCATATCCAGCCGGTCTGGCTGTCTTGCCGGTACCATTTGTAACAACACCATTACAATAATCAATAATGGTCTCACTTACGGATTCCGATACCGTCTGTTTTAACACACGCGGTTCAATGGTCTCTACCGTAGAACCGTCCGCTCCAATAATTTTGCTAACCATATGCGGTTCATAATACTTACCGCCATTAATCAAGGAACAATATCCTGTTATCATCTGGATCATCGTAGTATTAAAGGACTGTCCAAAGGAATTTGTTGCCAGTTCTGTAGGGCCCATTGTTTTCGTATTGTATATCAAGCTATCTGTTCTTGCTTCTCCAGCCAAATCAATATTGGTTTTTAATCCAAAGTTAAAGTTATGCTGATACTCGCAAAATCTTGTTGTTCCGAGTGATTCAGCAATATACATAAGTGCCACGTTACAAGACTGTTCGACAGCTGTTTTTACATCGATCTCACCATCACCGTACGTATTGTGACATTCGATTTCGTAGTCACCGATTTTCCTCATACCGGTACACATATACGTCTCATTCCCTTTAATCGAACCAGCATCTAAAGCAGACGCTACCGTAAACGGCTTAATTGTTGAACCCGGTTCATAAGAGTCTGAAATGCAGAAATTTCTCCAAAGTCCGTTATACGCATCGTATAACGTATCGTTTTCTTCCATCGTCCGTATTTCTTCTTCTGTATAATAAGCAGAAATATCTTTTGGATTATTCAAATCAAAGTCAGGATAACTTGCCATTGCAAGCACATTTCCCGTATCCACTTCCATAATGATACAGCCAAGGTTATTTGCTCCAAATCCTGTTTCGTTTGGTCCGTCCTTGTATTCATCATTAAATTTCTTTAAATGTTTCTCTACAATACTTTGAATATTGGCATCTATGGTTGTCACGATAGAATTACCGTCTACTGCCGGTTTTACAGTTCGCTCAAGGGTTTCATCATCATTCAGATACCCATATTCCCTACCATTCGTACCATTTAATACATTATTGTAATATTCCTCAAGACCATAAGTCCCTGCATTATCTTTCCCGGTAAAACCGATTACATCACACGCCAGTGTCTTATTTGGATAATAGCGTTTATATTCTTCTTCAAACCAGACACCTTGTATATTCTTTCCTTTTTCTATATCTGCCTGCAATTCCATAAATGGCGTAATCTGCTCATAAGTAAGCTGTTTTAAAACAACTTTATACTGTGATTTCTGGTTTTCGGCAATGTAAGTTCTAAGCTCACTTTCATTAATGTCAAAGCATTGCTTTAACGCCTTCATTGTCGGTTCCAAATACGCCTTATCTTTTGAAATCGCAACCGAATCGATAATTAAATTATATACTTTTTCACTGCTGGCAAGAGTCGTTCCGTTTTTATCTAAAATATCACCACGTCTAAACGGCAAAGTCGTACTATCGTACTGTTGCTGTGACAGCACCTGCTTTTTATACTCTTCCGAATTATCTCTTGTAATTAAAAATAATCTGACGCTTAATCCCAAGAAAGCCAGTAATACTATGAAAAATAGTACTACCAGCTTTTTCTGCATTCCTGATGTAAATCGTCTTTTTGTAGGCGCAACCGCCTTCTCGTCTCTTTGCCTTGCCATTAAATAATCAGCCTTTCTAAAAAACGATGGTTAGTAAAGGTCTGCCGTCTGACGGACGTAATCTGCCTTAGAATCTTCAACGTTTATAATCTGACCTTCTTTCGCATATGTCATTCCCAGTTCACCAATAGCAACTGCTTTCACATGCTCTAAGTCCACACTACTGATTATTCTATAATATTCTTCGTCATTTGCCAATTTCAAATTATTGTATTTTGCTTCCATTGTGGAAATTCTTTTTACACTGTTTGTAAGATCAGACTGAACTTCCAAATAATTACAAAGTGTAACCGAAACAAGAATCAGGGCAGCCGTAAGAAAAGCTACGTATCCCAGATTCATGTGGAATGCTCTTTCCCTGTTTTTTCTGGTGGAATTACTAAGCTTCTTTCGTACAGGAAGTTTTTCAGCTTCAAAACCGCGTTCTAACTGTTTTGCTGCCGTTCCTTCCAAATATGCAGTTTTGCGATAGTTCTTTACTGCCATTACGAGTCCCCTCTGTTTATAGTTACTTTTCTATCTTTTTTCGAAAACCCTGAGTTTTGCACTTTTAGAACGGGAATTCTCTTCCAGTTCCTGTGCTGATGGTAAAATCGGTTTTCTGGAAATCACTTTTCCTTTGGATTTCTTTCCGCATACGCATACCGGAAATTCCGGTGGACATACACAGGGATTTTCTGCATTTCGGAATGCAGACTTTACAATTCTGTCTTCCAGAGAATGGAATGTAATAATACATAACCTTCCACCCGGATTCAGTAAATCAATCAGGTCATCCAACGATTCTTTTAAAACCTCCAATTCACGATTACATTCAATTCGAATCGCCTGGAAAGTCCTCTTGGAAGGATGTCCGTTTACTCTCATCTTTGCCGGTATTGCGGCTTTAATGATTTCGTTTAATTCAAAGGTCGTTTCAATTTCTTTTTCTGCCCTTGCTCTAACAATGTGCTTTGCGATATTTTTTGCGAATTGGTCTTCACCATAATCTTTAATGATATGGAAAAGTTCCATTTCCGAATATTCGTTTATAATCTGTTTTGCTGTCAGGGATTGTCTCCTGTCCATTCGCATATCAAGTTCTGAATCAAAGCGATAGGAAAATCCCCTTTCTTCTGTATCTAACTGATAGGACGATACTCCTAAATCCAGTACGATTCCGTCCACATGGCTTACACCGATTTCGTCAAGCGCTGCTTTGGCATTGCGATAGTTATTTCTGATAACGGTAAGCTTGTCTCCATAAGCCTCAAGCCTCTTACTTGCCGCTTCTATTGCCGCTTCATCCTGATCGATTCCGATATGTCTTCCTCTGTCTGAAAGACGTTTCAAAATCTGTTCGGAATGACCGCCTCCACCAAGCGTACCATCCAGATAAATCCCATCCGGTTTGATATTCAGATTTTCTATGGTTTCTTCGAGTAAAACCGAATAATGTTCAAATGCCATACTCACCACTATATTCTGACACCCATCTCTGCAAGTCTGTGCATGATGTCGTCCATTTCTTCTGAGGATGTTTCTAATCCTTCGTAACGATCTTTACTCCAGATTTCTACTTTATTGTCTGCCCCGAGAGTTACTACATCTTTTGTAATATTGGCAAACTCTCTAAGCTTTGTCGGTATCAGGATACGTCCCTGCTTGTCCATCTCTATCTCTGCGGCTCCTGCAAAGAAAAATCTGGTAAACTGTCGTCCGGCTTTATCTACCAGTGATAAATTGTGAAGTCCCTCTGTAACGATTTGCCATTCCTGCTTATCGTATGCAAGTAAACAACCGTCCAATCCTTTGGTAATTACAAAAGTGTCTCCGAGACCTTCTCTGAACTTTGACGGTACGATGAGCCTGCCCTTGGGATCCGTTGTATGGTCAAATTCTCCCATGAACATTTCGCTCACCTCCTCCACTTTAAACCACCAATGCTCCACTTCGCTCCACTTTTATTGCTATTTTACACATTTTTAGGGATTTTGGCAATACCTGAAACATTTTTGTATTTCTTGCAAAAAAGGCATTTTACGAGTTTTTCCCGCAAAACGCCTGTCGTTTTATACAATATATAGTTGTAGCAACCAAAAAGACCACTAAATCTTGTCTTTAGTGGTCTTTTTTACATAAAATAATAATTTTTTACTTTTTTGTGGGAATTTTTTACTTTTTTACAAATCTTCTCACTTTTTACTGTTTTTCCGTAGTTTCTGTCGATTCACTTGCAATTTCTGCCGGTTCTTCTTCTATGGAATCAACAACAGACACCTCTTTTGCAAGCCTATCAGGAAGCACGATATCTATTCCTTGACCTGCTTTTTCCTTTGCACGTTTTAATGCAATAATTGTTACAATCACTGCACCGATAAACATTACAAGTGCAAGTGCCTGTGATACGGCAATTCCCGTATTGCCAATCTTAAGCTGGTCTGTACGGATACCTTCAATCCAGAAACGTCCAAGTCCGTATCCGCCAAGATATAATAATGAAATCTGTCCGTCAAATTTACGGTACTTCCATACAAATACCATCAACGCAACCAATGCCAGATTCCATAAGCATTCATATAAGAATGTCGGATGTACCTGGATGTAATTAGTTCCTTCTATGATGTGACTTGCCAAATCTGCTGAAATATCAACCGGTCTTACTGCATCAATTGGAAGTCTCATTGCCAGAATATTATCTGTATATTCACCAAACACTTCCCTATTAAAGAAATTGCCCCAACGTCCTACTGCCTGTCCAAGTGCAAGCCCCGGTACGCATAGATCTGCCATTGTAAGATAATGTATCTTCTTTACTTTACTGTAAATAAACAGCACCAGAAACGCTGCAATTACCGATCCGTATATCGCCATTCCACCATTTCTGATGAAAAAGATTTCTTTCAAATGATGTTTATAATAATCCCATGAGAAAGCAACATAATAAATTCTGGCACCGATAATACCAAAAATAATACCATAAATTGCAAAATCCCACACGATATCCGAATCATAACCATGCTTCTTTGCCAGGTATGATGCAAGCAACACACCAAGTATCATACCAAGTGCAATTACAACACCATATAATGCAATCTTATATCCAAATACCGTAAAGTCTTGTGGTACATTGGATAAATAAATCTTTAATTTTGGAAATGCAATATCTGTTACATTCATCATAGAACTCTCCTACACATTAAAACGGAATAAGATAACGTCTCCGTCTTTTACAACATACTCTTTGCCTTCGATACCTACAAGGCCTTTTTCTTTCGCTGCGGATAAAGAGCCAAGGTCTAACAAATCCTGATAATTTACTACTTCTGCTTTGATAAAGCCTCTTTCAAAGTCTGTATGAATCTTGCCCGCTGCCTGTGGAGCCTTAGTACCAACTTTGATAGTCCATGCTCTTGTTTCATCTTCACCGGCTGTCAAATAACTAATTAAGCCAAGAAGCTTGTAGCTTGCTTTAATCAGTTTTTCCAGTCCTGATTCAGATAAACCTAAATCTTCTAAAAACATTGCTTTTTCTTCGTCGTCTAATTCTGCAATTTCCTGTTCAATCTGGGCACAGATAACAAATACTTCGCTGCCGTTTTCTGCTGCAAATTCTCTTACTGCCTGTACACCTTTATTATTTACTGCATCGTCAGCCAGTTCGTCTTCTGCTACGTTTGCCGCAAAAATAACAGGCTTTGCAGTCAATAAGTTGTAAGACTTGAACCAATTCACTTCGTCTTCATCATCAGACAGTTCAAAGCTCATGGCAAGAGCACCACCTTCTAAGTGTGCCTTTACTCTTTCTAATAAATCAAGCTCTTTTGCAAGAGTCTTATCCATTCTCGCACCTTTGGCTGTTTTTGCAATTCTTCTTTCAAGAATTTCAATATCTGAAAAGATAAGTTCTAAGTTGATTGTTTCGATGTCACGAAGCGGATCAATACATCCGTCTACATGTACTACGTTTGTATCTTCAAAGCATCTGACTACATGCACAATCGCATCCACTTCACGGATATTGCTAAGGAACTGGTTTCCAAGACCTTCGCCTTTAGATGCACCTTTTACAAGACCTGCAATATCTACGAATTCGATTACTGCCGGTGTAATCTTCTTAGACTGATACATCTTACCAAGTAACTGGATTCTTTCATCCGGTACTGCTACGATACCTACGTTTGGATCGATAGTACAAAATGGATAATTGGCAGATTCTGCACCTGCTTTTGTAAGTGAATTAAAAAGTGTTGACTTTCCTACGTTTGGAAGTCCCACAATACCGAGTTTCATTTATCTATTTCCTCCTTAAAATGTATGGTGAATCATTTTGTTATTCATATATTTCTTTTAAGATGCCCTTATTTGTTCACAAAAAAAGAGCCTCCACAACCAGCATTTACTATACCACGAAAGCATGAGCCAAGTAAACATTTATGTTTATTTGGCGACGCTACGCGATAACGGACGACTACGTCCGTTATACCACGAAGAGACTCAAAAGTAAAATATAAAAATCCATCTATTTTATTACATCGGAAATTCTTTCCTATAATATTCCCACAAGTCATCTGTTGTTGCACAAAGCTTTGCGATGTTTTTTCCGTTATAAACATATTGATATGCTTCTTCTTGGAACATTTCTATTGTTACCATTTCAAAAATCCATATATCCTCATTTCTATCGATCATTGTAAAGGTTGTTTCATCTTTTTCCGTGATTTTTCCCTTTATCATATGACCACGATTTGTATCATCGAAACATATGTACCCTTCTCTAAACGTATCTGTCACATGCAACGCTAATATTCTATCTCCATATGGAGATTTTCTTATAATATATAATGCTTTATTGTTTGGTTGTTTTTTCATCATAATTAACTCTTTTCCAAAAACATACTACCTATAATGGGAATCTATCATCTGCTGAAAATATTATTTCATATCATATGCATCGCTTAACATATATTCCTCTCTGATATCATCTAAAGTTTTACCATTCTCTTTTTTGATTGCGAATCCATATGTATGTACAGAAGACCATCCATAAACCCCTTTCAACCATTGTTGCAAAGACATAACACCTTCTTTCGTCTGAACAGTGCCTTCTTTTGTCAAAATAGCTTCCTCGTCTGTATCTTTTGCAACAACTATGTCGCCAGCTTTTACAACACCCCACTCTAACATTGCATCGATTTTCGGAAGGACCCTTCTCGTAATTTCACGTTTTTTATCCTTAGAAACTGATTTCGGAGATGAAATATCAACGTAAAAATCATCATACTCCATGACTGGTAATATCTTTTTTACATCAACAAACACATTTTCACTTATTTTATATGGATAGATTCGGTAGCAACTAATATCAACCTTATTGCTGTTTAACCATGCAACAGCTGACAAAGTTTGTTCATCAAATTCAGAAGCCACCAAAATAATTCTCTGTGTTTCATTGAAATTAACTATTTTATTTTTCTCAAAGAAATCCATCAGCACTCGACTTGCAATTTCACTTGAACTCAAATCAGGTTTCACAAACTCTTCCGCATGTTTTTGTACATAAGGAGAAAAAACACTTTGAATCAATTCATCTGTCGACTTAATTGTTGCACAACTTGCCGCATATCGTATTGCTTGAAACTCAAAAGCTTCACTTCTCGCTTCAATATCTTTTTTATCTCTTTTTATTTCAACAAGAACAAGATTTCCTTCGTTATCAACAGCTGTTAGATCACTTCTTCCATTTTTTGCATTCTTCACCTGTTGCCCCACAACCAACAAAGACTCTTCGTCTGAACATATCATATCTATATTTTTTCTTAAAAGTTCTTCGATATCACTTTCCTTCATTCCTAATTCCGCGAAAGTGATTTCTTCTAATTTAACTGGTTGCATATCTGTTAATTGGTACATAATTTTCTCCTTATCACAAATTATTCACATGGAACAAACTCAATAAATCTCTCTTGTATCAATTTTGTAGCCTCTTCCTTACCAAATACTTCTATTAAATTAACTACTTTTTGTTCATAATCATCTTGATTATACTTGTATATAACAAACTTATTGGCCATAGATTTTAATTTTTTTATAATCTCTCCATCTGTTTTATCCATAGAATGGCCATAGAAATGAATTATAGGACAACTAATCACTCCCATTCTATTTTCATACATTTTTTCTTGTTCAATGTATCCTGTTAATTTTTGAATTCTCTGAAAATATTTTTTAAAATACACAAAATCCAAATCATCAGGATTATCATCTTGAAACCCTAGTACCATATTATTATCTTCTAGACTCCCATGAATATGTAAAACACTTTCTTTCTCAATGCCATACACTTTATATGTATCCGTATAATTGAACGATATAATATACTTAGGAGCAATTTCAGCAATTTGACCAATTGGTTCCAACTCTCTTGGTTCTTTCGGTAGAATGTACTGAAGATATATTTGTAATGCCCGTGTTAAATTATCTAATTGCTCACGTAGCATCTTTTTGATTTTTTTAAATTCAATCCATATATATCGTGATAATAATCATCTTTCAGTACAAAGGTCCATGCATTTCTGTTTTTCCCATTTTCTTCTATTCTTGTTAAAGACTTCTCCCCCATAATTTCAAAAATATTCAATATCTTTAACATATTATTGGATACGGTATCCAATATAAATACATTACTAATACAAAATTTTTCTATATTATTACAAAAACTTTGAATAACAGATATTATACTTTCTATTATTCTTTCTAAATCTACCCATCCCGGAACTGAATTCGTATATTCCAAAAAATAATTGATAAAGCCATTAGAATTAATTATTTCCACAAATTCACATTCCACAGCATCAGTAGGCTTAGTATCTTGATATTTATGTTTATACTTTCTTATACAATTTAGAAAATTTTCATATTTTGTATCTAAACCATGTGCAATATCAAACCCATTTCCAATCACTAAAACATTATTGCTCATATATTACCCCTATTTGATTGAACCAAACGCTTTTCTTCTTTTAAAATTTCAGACAATGTCTGATAAATTTTCTTTGTAACTTTATTGTGTCGATATTGTATCACTCTCAAACTCAAATAACAATCTCAAGTTCTAGTGGTAATTTATCTGTAAAAATCAAACAAGTACCTCCACATATTTCATTACTTCATCTCTGATTCCAAGTTTTTTTGCATATTCAATCAGCCCGGAAGTCCTTTTGTCCTTTAAAGACATATACTCTTTCATCGCTGTCTGAAAGTTTTGCATCTCCACTTTCTTTCTCTCCATAATAAGATTGCAAATACATCTTTCCTTATCATACACTCTTACCATGTTGCCACTACTGGAAACCACCTCGCATACACCTAATTCATATGTTTCCTTTAAAGCATAGTGCACTTGTACGTTATCAGTTTTTAAATGTGATGCATTATAGCCACTAGGTACAGTCACACTAATTTCAGAAAATTCTCTATCTAAAAGTCCATGCAAAAACAATGCCGTTTCGCCGGAATAAATTACTGCCGAACTTCTTACTTGCATAATATATAATTCATCCGATCACACATCATCCGCAACAAAAACGCCTCTTGTAACCTTTTCCATTCCTCTCTCTTTAATGTACCGAACATGAATCGTAGTCAAGTCAATCAAAGGCGGTTTCCGTATCCGAAATGTCGGTTTCCATTGTGCAGGACCAAGGTTTCTTGGCACAAGAATATTCAAGCAAATGCCTAAGTTTTCATTATATACATTATATAATTGTATCTTCATCTATCGTTTTGCTATATACACTTTTATTGCTTTGATTTTTCTTTTGGTATTTTATATACAGAACGAGTACCGACAGCTCCAAATAATTTTCTTTCCTTCCATACATATAAATCAGTCAATGTAATCTCATGTTCCTTTCTCCTCGGATTGGCACCAAAATAATCTTTATAAGTTATCTTTATATACTCATATACAAACTGATTATAATTCTTTACTTCAGAAACAGTACATCCATCCCAATGATGACTCAATACATCAAGATATCCATTCTGGTATTCTTCTTCTGCTTTCATCCCAATGATATGTGTGTCAACAAAGGCATTTGTAATGCTTTCATTTTCAGCCGTTTTTAATTCTTCCTCCTTTTCTTTTCTCTTTTTCTTGATTTTTTCAGTAAACGGTTTTACCATTTCCATTTCGAATAACAATGCAGATAATACACCTGGGAAAAACGCTTCCGTAAAAGTAGACCAATATGTATTTGCAGTAATAATTTTTATATCCACTAAATTTATAGTTGTTATCACTATCGTTAAAATCAATTGGCACCATTTCACGAAATTATATTGACCTAAAATTACTGAAATACGCAAAAATACGGATGATTGTTTCGTTCCTAATTTACCGAAATTTTGAAACAAGACATCCATAATAAGAAGTTCCAAAAAAACAGTAATATATATTGAAACTCCTAAATTACCACTAATCTTTCTCAAAATCTCAAATACAATCACGCCATTCAATAATAATATCGCATTCCATGCAACGATTATAAGTAAATATAAAATAGCACTTACCATTATAACGAGAATAGCTTCTATTTTTTTTAATTTAAAGAACTTTTTCTTTTCGTTCTTTTCTTTTGAATGTTCTTCCACTTCATTCCTAACTGTGTCTAAATCAAATTCACTAAGCATCATATCATCATAATCACTACAACTCTCTGCCACTATACAATCTCTATGGCCACACGAACATGTATATGGATACCATAAAAGTTTATAATAAATACTCTTATTCATTCTATTACTATAAGTTGATGCCGTTCCCTTTTTCCCACATATTGGACAAACAACCTCACATAAAGGCGGACCGAAACCATCCTCATAATCACTCTCATAGAGAAACATATGACACCTCACACATAAAATGGCAAAAAAACATTAAGTTGACTTAAACTATGAGCAATATAACATATCAAGCCTAGAACTGTCCGCATCATTCTTTTTCATCGCCTTTTCCAGACCTCTGATATCTTTATAAATATCCCTACCTGATTTTAATCTGTAAACACGGAGAATTGTAGCACTCGCCTTGATGTAACATACACTAACTTTTACTAGTCATCGCTAGGCAAATGCCAATCATGGCTACTATAAACCGGATAACCAAATTCTTTTTCTGTCCACTTAAGCTTACCTATTGCATTATCAAATCTTGAAAGCAGATTCCAACACTGATTTCTATAATATAAATCCAAATCCGGATTAACATAATCCAATCGGACAATTTCTTTTGCCTTTTCAAGTTCTTCCAAGCTTGCATTTTTAAACCATTTTGCACTGTATAAAGACCCTTTCTCTATTTCTTTTTTTTTAGACTCCCATAGTGCATTAATAACATTCTTATTTTTTATTCCTAATATCGTCATAATTATTGTGCTAACGCTAACGCCTGTTAATAAAATTTCTGTCTTATGCTCTTTTACCCATGTGATAAAACCTTTTTTCTCAGGGATATCATCTCGTTCATCTACCTTTTCTTCAGTCATTACTTTTCTCCTTCCACTTCTTTCATTGTGTAAAGTATATAAAACAATCTAATAACATCAAATTTTCAACTCTTTATATAAATATAGCACCATCCAAATTTCTCGGACAGTGCTTTCTTTACAGTTGTCTAGGTATTAATATTTTGATATCTTATCTAATTTCATTTTTCAACTCATCCCACAGAATACCTACATACCAATTTCCGTAGCAAATACATAACAATAAATTGACTTTTATCGTTTACAAAAATCCTCTCAATCCTTCAGATATCAAACCATGCTTATAAATCATTTATCTTATATACCGAATATCCCTCATAATAATAACTATGGTCTATTCCTTTCATATAAAGTTCTCTATCATCAACCTTATCTGTTAAGGCGTTCTTTAATAGATACTTTATCTCGATATCCTTTATCGGACTGCGTTCCATCGCAAGTAAGTACTCTTCCTTGTCAATCAAACTCCAATCCACAACGCGACCTATTTCCTTTTTCAACATTAAGTCAAGCCATATCCTTGTACTTCTTCCATTTCCCTCTCTAAAAGGATGTGCCACATTCATCTCAACATACTTTTCAATAATTTCATCAACCGTTGACTGCGGCATTTTCTCGATATTCGCTAATGCAGTTTCTAAATACATAACCGGTGCAAATCTAAAACTTCCTTTTGCCATATTTACGGTTCTTAGTTTTCCTGCGAAATCATATATTTCATCAAAAAGATATTTGTGAATTTTCGCAAGACTTTCGTATGTTCCGGCATCCAAACGGTTTAGATAGCCTGTTTCAAACATTTCAATCGCTTTTTGTTTGCTGATTTTTTCCTCTATTCGTGCTAATTCTGCCCTATCTTTGATACCTAATTTATTATCAAGCATATATTTCTATATATCCTTCCACTGAGTTTCCTCTCCGAATTATTTATCCAACATACCGCTTTTATTATATTCCATAGGGCAAACACTTTCAATCGCAACTTAAATACATCAACATTCAAGCATTATTCTTTTTAATATATCCTAATCTTTCCTCAAATACCTCGCCGTAATCGTATCTCCGTTCTCCACCATTTCCTGCGGTGTACCCTGAAATACGACCTGACCTCCCATACTGCCGCCATCCGGTCCGATATCGATAATATAGTCTGCCAACTTCATGACGTCTGTATTATGCTCAATAACAATGACTGTATTCCCCTTCTGTACCAGTCTTTCAAACAATTCCATCAGTTTTTCGATGTCTGATGCGTGCAGTCCTGTGGTAGGCTCATCTAATACATAAATGTTCCCTTTTCCTTGAATTTCTTTTGCCAGCTTTACTCGCTGACGCTCACCGCCGCTTAAAGTCGAAAGCGGCTGTCCAAGAGATAAATACGGAAGTCCCACTTCTAAAAGTGCGTCCAGATGCTTTCTGATTTTTGTGTTATCTGCAAAGAATGCTCTTGCTTCTTCCACACTCATTTCCAGCACTTCCACGATGTTCTTATCTTTATATCGATAAGATAACGCCTCTTCACTGTAACGTTTCCCACCGCAATGCTCACAAACTGTCGTTACCGGGTCCATAAAAACCAGCTCCGTTGTAATCGCTCCGCGCCCCTTGCAATACGGGCAGGCACCTTTACTGTTAAAGGAAAACAGGCCGGATTCCTGCGAGCAGGAATTTGCAAACACCTTTCGGATTTCATCAAAGAATCCTAAATAGGTACAGGCTGTAGAGCGACCTGTGGCTGTCACAGCACTTTGATCAACTAATACGACCTGTTCCTTATATTGCTTCGCAAATACATCACGTATCAAAGAAGATTTTCCGGAACCGGCTACGCCTGTTACTACAGTAAGTACATTCAGCGGAATATCTACATCTACATTTTTCAAGTTATGCATAGATGCACCTCGGATACTCAGCCATTGGGTCGGTTTCTTAGGACTGGCTTTGCAGGAAATCTGTTTTTTCATTGCCTTTCCGGTCAGTGTATCCGACAGCAGCAGCTCCTCATAACTTCCCTGAAACAGAATTTCACCACCATTTTTACCGGCTAGTGGACCTACATCAATCACTTCATCCGCAATACTGATAATATCTTTATCATGCTCTACTACGAGTACCGTATTTCCTTTGTCACGAAGACTTTGCAGCAACCGGATCATACGATGTACATCCCTTGGATGCATTCCCGTACTTGGCTCATCAAAAATATAAATCATTCCGGTAAGTGAGCTTCCCATATAACGTACCAGCTTCAATCTCTGTGCTTCGCCACCGGATAATGTCGATGATTCCCTGTTCATACTCAGATAAGGCAGTCCGATATCTATCATTCTTTTTAAGGCTAACGTAAGTGTTTTTACGATGCTTTCTGCTCTCGGATCGTCAATTTTCTGTAATTCTTCATACAATTGTGAGAACTCCATCTCACACATGTCTACAATCGTATATCCGTTTATTTTGCAGGAACGTGCTGCCTCATTTAAACGGGTTCCTCCGCAGTCCGGACAAGTTCTTTCTTCCATGTATTGACTGATTTTCTTCAAAGTGGCATCTGTCTGTTCTTCCGCAGATTTCATCAGACAAAGACGTTTGAACTGATTATAGACACCTTCTATTTTCTTATCTACTCTGACACCTTGTCCCTGCGACTTTCCGTCAGCTGTCAGCCCACCCTTTTCACGGGTTCCGTACAGTAAAATATTCTGTTCTTCTTCCGACAGATCTTTCCACTTTTTATGAATATCAAATAATTCCGGTTTTCTGTAAAGCTTCCAATAATATTTTCCGGGTCCAAATGCCGGAAGCTTAAAAATTCCTTCCTCATATGTCTTTTCTTCATCAATCAATGCTTCCATATTGAGATCCATAATCTTTCCGATTCCCGCACAAGTCGGACACATACCGTTTGGATTATTAAAGGAAAAATACGACGATGGTCCTACCTGTGGTGTTCCGATTCTGGAAAACAGCAGTCTAAGTGACGCATACATGTCACTGATTGTTCCTACTGTGGAGCGGGCGTTACCACCGAGTCTGCTTTGGTCGATTACTACAGATGGATTCAGATAATCTATATAATCCACATGCGGTTTTTCATATTTCGGCAATCTTCCGCGAATCCATGCGGAATACGTTTCATTCATCTGTCTTTGACTCTCCGCCGCAACTGTATCGAACACAATACTGGATTTACCGGAGCCTGACACCCCGGTAAATACTACAATCTTATTCTTTGGTATCTCCAACGAAACATTTTTCAGATTGTTCTGTCGAAGTCCTTTTATTTTAATCACATTACTATTCATTTTGTTCCTCTTTTAACTCAACCAATCACTTCTTACTCTTATTCTCCAATTTTCTTCACCGGAATCTGGATTTCTGACAGCCAATCTTCTTCTCCGTCCTTATTCCACACTCCGTCTATATACACTTCCCGGATATTTCCGCATATTTCATATCCATTTTCTTCAATATATTTGAGTACGGATGCATATGTACGCGGAAACTCATTATAGGAACCTTTGTGATAAATACAGGCGGCCTTTGTTTCCGGTAATTCTTTAAACTGAACCAATTCAGAATCTTCCTTTTTCGTTTTTACCGCTTCACAGATTTCCACCAGTATCTGCTGTTCCTTATAGCCCGGTTCTAAATACTGCATAAAACAGTATTCCGGCAAGGCGCATTCACATCCCAGCCTTTCCATCTCTTCTCCCATCGTCGGCATCAATGTAAAGAGCTCATCATAAGACTCTATTCGCTTTTGCATAGACGCAACCGTCACCGCCGGAACATCCTGTATAAGTACCGGTGTTTCCAACATATCCTCATCGCCGCTTAAATAACTGTCTATTACCGCCATCTGACGTGTCAGTTCAGCGATTTTCATCATAATGTCAGCCTTTTTCTTATGTAAAAATACAGATGTATCGTTTGTCTTATCCAGTTTTTTAATATCTTCAATTGAGAAACCTGCACTTTTTAGTGCACTGATTCGATGCAAATCTGACATCTGACTTAAGAAATAATAGCGATAACCATTATCCTCATCTACATAAGCAGGAAGCACCAATCCCTGCTCCTCATAAAAGCGTAGTGTTTTAATCGTAATGTGATTCATTTGTGCAAATATTCCGATTTTGTATAAATGATTTTCTGTTTTTGTGTCACATGGTTTGTGTTCGTTGTTCATCTTCATATATCTTTTCTCCTTTTCTATTATTCTAACCGAAAATCATTCTACAGTCTCCCCTAAAGGTACGAGTCAAGCAGTTTTCAACATTTCTTTATTTTAATTTCAAGACATCTGATAGTATTATCTGAAAATGTTAGTATTTTTCGACAACTTTCAAGAAAAAACTATCATTTTATTGTTCATTATTATATAATGTTAAAAAAGTGAGAGGAGACTCCTAATATGTTTAGTCAATTATTTGGGAAATACTTAGTAGAAAAAGAAATTATCAGTTCTGATGATTATGCTGCTTCTATCCAGAAACAATTGTCCGTACGTGTAAAGCTTGGAACAATTGCTATCGCAGAAGGATTATTATCAGAAGATGAAGTTGAAACAATCAACAAACTCCAGATGCAGTATGATAAACGTTTCGGAGATATTGCTATCGAAAAAGGTCTCCTTACTTCTGGTGAAATTGACGATTTGTTAGAAAAGCAAGGAAATCCATATATCCAGTTCTTTCAGGCGTTAACAGATTGTACCTCTTTATCCGCTGCAGTCCTTGAAAAGACTCTTTCTGTTTTCCAGAAAGAAAAAGGCTTTTCTGATGAAGAAATGGATGCCCTGAAAAGCGATAACATTGACGCTTTGATTCCTATTTTTGCTTTTTCAACCAAACCGCATGTAACGGATATCGCAGGATTGTTTATCAGAAATATTTATCGTTTTGTAACAAGAGATTTCTATATCGAAAGAATCAAACGTCTCAAAGCGTTTGACTACTGCTATCTCGCAGGTCAAAACATTCTTGGAAGTGCTACTATTCAGTTGGCTCTTGCTGAAGAAACAGATAATCAGGCTTTTACATTAATTGCTTCTAATTTCTCAGAAGAAGCTCATGAAACTGTAAGCAATGATACTTTTGACGCTGTATGTGAATTTATCAATGTAAACAGCGGATTATTCGCATCTGAGCTCAGCAAAAACGAAGTTGATTTTGATATGGAACCAACTTTCGCATACAAAGACCAGTCTGTTATCGGTGATTTCTATGCATTACCTATCTACATAGAAGGTCGTAAGCTTCATTTGATTATTGCTGTGAATTCAGATGTATCCATGGGTAAAATCCCTCACGAATATACATCCGAAGAAAATATCGTATACGATATTTCTACTAATTCTAAAGGCTCTGTATTAATCGTTGATGACTCGAAAATGTCCAGAAATCTTTTGAAAACATTATTAGAAGATGAAGGTTATTCGGTTATTGCTGAAGCAGGTGACGGCGAGCAGGCACTTTCTGCATTTAAGCAGTACAGCCCTGACTTAGTTACTCTCGACATTACCATGCCAAAGATGGATGGTATTGAAGCATTGCAGCTTATCTTAAAAGCAGATCCTTCTGCTAACGTTATTATGATTACTGCAGCAGGTCAGCAGTCCAAGCTCATCAAAGCTTTGAAATACGGTGCAAAGAAATTCATTACAAAACCATTTGAAAAAGAAGAAGTTATCGCCAATGTTAACGAAGTAATGAGTAAATAATCCGATTGCAAATAAAATATAAAAGCAAAAAAAGACCGCGTACAAATTTAATTGTACGCGGTTTTCTACTTTCACTTAGTATTTCTTTTTATTCTTTAATTCTTCATATAATACAGTATAATTCTTATATCGCACCTGGCTGATTTTTCCTTCTGCAAGTGCATGTTTCACGCCACAATCAGGCTCGCTCACATGTGCACAGCCCCGGAAGCGGCAACTATCCTCATATCGTTCAAATTCCGGATAATAGTCTCGCAACTCGTCCTTTTCAATGTCAAACAATTGAAGCGAGCTAAAGCCGGGTGTATCTAGAATATAAGTTTCTTCATCAAGTGCAAACAGTTCCGAATGTCTGGTTGTATGCTTACCTCTGTCTATCTTTTCACTAATTGCCCCCGT
The DNA here is from genome assembly GCA_015056725.1 of Lachnospiraceae bacterium. Lineage (GTDB taxonomy): Bacteria > Bacillota > Clostridia > Lachnospirales > Lachnospiraceae > 1XD8-76. Next base: position 36,754 of record SVFS01000018.1, read on the forward strand.
TTCCATAGAAGCCTGCGGATACAGTACATTAATCAGTGACGATTTCCCAACACCACTTGGTCCCGCCACAGTACTTGTATGTCCCTGAAGGAGTCTTCGGATTTCTTCTACTCCCTCCTCCTTATGCACGCTGATAAACAGCACCTGATACCCGCATGTTTCATAGGCATCTCTCAACGCCTGCATCTCTTCTTCTGTTGCGATATCACTTTTATTAAAGCAGATAATACACGGCAGATTCTGCTGGGACATTTGTATCAGAAAACGGTCCAACAGGTTATAATTCGGGTCAGGCTTTACTATTGCAAAGATAATAACTGCCTGGTCTATATTGGCTACTGCAGGTCTGATAAGCTTGCTTCTTCTTGGAAGAATTTTTTGAATATTACCTTTACGCTCCTGCGCATCCAATATTTCCAGCTCCACATCATCCCCTACAAGTGGTTTAATATTTTCCTTTCTGAAGATGCCCTTTGCCTTGCATTCATATATATTCTGGTCTTTTGCATGGACATAATAAAATCCAGCAATTCCTTTTACTATTTTTCCCTGCATTTATTACGTTTCTTCCTTCGTAAACTGTACAGTTCTTGTCACTGTCTTTTCCGTAGAAGTGCCTTCTGTTACAATCGTTTCGCCTGTTGCCGGATCTGTTGTTGATACTTCCGGAGTTGTATTTACATATACAAACTGAATCGTTCCTGTTGCCGATTTAATTCCTGTATAATTTACAGCAATCGGGAAAGAGGACGTTTTTGTGTTTAAAAGCTGTGTGCCATCCTCTGTTGTAATTGTAACAGATACCATCGTTCCGCTTTCGTATTCACTATCCTCTTCTGCTGTCGGTCCTGTAATACTTCCACTATAGCTATAAGTGGAAATCTTTGCTCCCATGCTGACTTTGATACTGATTCTTGTTCCCGGTTCTACGAAAGAGCCCACTGAATAATCCTGATAACATACCTGATCAGCTTCATACTCATCATGATTTACCTGACTTACACTTCCAAGTTCCAGTCCAAGCTCTACAAGTAATGCCATTGCATCCATTTCGCTCATACCAAGTAAATCCGGCACACGTACTTTAGAATCCTCTGCACCTGTACTTACCGTAATGGTTACGGCTGAACCTTTTGGTGCTTTGCTCCCTGCTTCCGGATTTTGTGAAATAACACGATTTGCTTCTACTGTAGAAGAAGAGCTTTCTGTCTTATTGACTTCAAAACCGGCTTTTATCAGTTCATTTTCTGCATCTTCCAATGTCTTTCCTGTAATATCAGGAACTGCGACACCTTCATTTCCCATACTGACGGTAAGTGTGATTTTCATTCCTTCATCCACCATCATTCCAGCTTCAATATCGGAACTGATAACAGTCTCTGCATCATACGCGGAAGATTCCACATAATTGATTTTTGTCAGAAGTCCTAAATCTTTCAATTTTTTCTCTGCAACAGCACGTGACAAGCCTGTTACATCAATCATTTCAACCTGCTTTGTTTCCTCTACAACTTCTGTCTGTTCTGTTTCAGCATCACCGCCCAGACGAAACAGTCCCATTGTTTTTCCAACCAAGCTGATTATAATAAGTCCGATAATAACAGCAGCTACAATTGCAAGAATGGTTGTAATTTTTTCCATCCTTGGATCATAATCCTCATCATACTCGCTATCGTCTTCATCTTCTATTTCTTCAACATATTGTTGCTTTTTAGCTGCTTTCTTTTCCTTCTTAAGACGGATTGGCTCATCCATATCGTCTCTTGCCGCAGAGGCTTCTTTAATTTTCCGCATATCCGTTTCCGAAATCATACGGGTAGATGCTTCTCTATCAAGGTCCACCACTTTTACAAAATCTTCATCCGGCATCTTAAGCGAAAGCTTCAAATCTTCTATCAATTCCGGCATAGACTGATAACGTCTGTCAGGACTCTTCTGACAACATTTCATAACAATCTGTTCTACACTGACCGGAATTTCTTCCACATACTCACGTAATGTAGGAAGCTCTTCCTGAATGTGTTTAATCGCAATCGCTACCGTTGTCTCTCCATTAAACGGTACACGGCCTGTCAGCATTTCAAACATCGTGATACCAAGCGAATAAATGTCGCTCTTTTCATCACTATATCCGCCTCTTGCCTGTTCAGGAGAAGTATAATGTACACTTCCCATTACATTACTGGTAATGGTATTACTTGTAGCAGCCTTTGCAATACCAAAGTCTGTTACTTTTACTTTTCCTTCTTTGGAAATAATAATATTCTGCGGTTTAATATCTCTGTGAATAATATGATTGTTATGCGCTGCTTCAATACCGAGAGAAATCTGAATCGCAATACTGATAGCTTCCTTTACGGAAATTCTTGCTTTCTTCTCAATGTAGCGTTTTAGGGTAATCCCTTCCACAAGCTCCATAACAATATAATGAATACCGTTTTCTTCCCCTACATCATATACATTAACGATATTGGGATGCATCAGTCCTGCTGCCGCTTGTGCTTCTGTACGGAATTTAGATACAAAATTGCTGTTTTCACTAAACTCCTGTTTCAGTACTTTTACCGCTACTAATCTATTTAATTTATGGCATTTCGCCTTATATACATCTGACATGCCGCCGGTACCGATTTTTTCCAGTATCTCATAGCGGTCACCTATCATCATACCAATTTTAATCATGTTCCACCTCATTTGCGAACGGCTCAATAATAATCAGGGAAATATTATCTCTTCCGCCATTTTGATTGGCTGCTCTGACCAATGCCTCCGCTTTCTCAGTGATGTCTCTTTGAGCACAAGCTATCATTCTGATTTCTTCGTCTTCAAGCATATTGCTCAGCCCATCTGAACACATCAAAATTACGTCATCTTTTTTCAGTTCAATATCAAAAAAATCAGGAACAACAAAATTCGTTACGCCGACAGCTCTTGTAATTACATTTTTTCTCGGATGTGTTCTTGCACTCTCTCTGTCAAGTCCACCCATGCGTACCATCTCTTCTACTAACGAATGATCTGTTGTAATCTGTGTAATAGTCTTTCCATTTATGATATAAAGCCGGCTGTCACCTACATTTGCTACCTTCATATGTTTTCCATAAATTGTTGCAGCAACAACCGTCGTACCCATGCCTTCCATATCTACGTTGGTATGCGATAAGGTATATATATCATCACTTGCTTTCATAATCGCTTTTTTTAAAATATGCTCCGGATTCTGCTCATGTGATTCTCTTGCTTCCTCACAAATTGTATCTACCGCATATCTGGATGCATAATCGCCAGCCTTATGGCCTCCCATGCCGTCGGCCAGCAAAAACAGATTGGGCAAATTCCCAATCGGCAATTCAGAAGTATACACTACGTCTTGATTCAATTGTCTGATTTTTCCTGTATCGGACAGGGATGCTGTCTTTATCAACGTTCTGCTCCTTCTATATGACGTCTTCGAAGCTGCCCGCAGGCACCATCGATATCACGTCCCATTTCTCTACGTATTGTAACATTTATACGGTTTTTTTCAAGTTTATTTTGGAACGCCTGAATGCATTGCTTTTCGGATTCCACATAATCTCTTTCCTTAATCGGATTAACCGGTATCAGATTCACATGACAGTTTAATGGTCTTGCAAGCTTTACAAGTCCTTCTGCATCTGCCTGTGTATCATTCACACCACCGACAAGGGAATACTCAAATGTGATTCTTCTGCCTGTCTGTTCAAAATAGTATCGGCACGCCTCCATCAATTCACTAATGCTGTACTTATTTGCAATGGGCATTAGTTCCTTCCGTTTTTCATCTGTAACAGCATGTAACGAAAGTGCCAGAGTAATCTGGAATTTTTCATCTGCAAGTTTCTTCATATTCGGTACAATACCGCATGTAGAAACCGTAATATTTCTCTGACTGATATTTAGGCCTTTTTCATCCGTTATCATACGGACAAATTTTACCAGATTGTCATAATTATCCATCGGTTCTCCGGTGCCCATTACAACTATGTTGGACACTCTTTCTCCGATATCTCTTGTAATGCCGTATATCTGCTCAAGCATTTCAGCTGGAGTCAGATTTCTCACAAGACCATCCAGTGTAGATGCACAAAAACGGCATCCCATACGGCAACCGACCTGCGACGAAATACAGACTGAGTTACCATGCTTATACCGCATTAGTACACTTTCCACAACATTCCCGTCAGACAGACCAAACAAATACTTCCTTGTTCCATCTATCTTTGACTCCTGCATTGTTACCTTGGATAACACAGTCAATTCAAAATGCTCTCTGCATTTTTCCTGTAATGCCTTAGAAAGATTTGTCATCTCCGAAAAATCCTTCGCCAATTTTACATGGAGCCATTCATATAATTGTTTTGCCCGAAACTTTTTCTCCCCGATTTTTTCCATTTCACGTTCCAGTTCGGAACATGTCAGGGATTTTATATCAATCAAATTCATATATTATCCTAAATATTCTTCTTTTTCTTTTGTATCCGTTCTAGGCTTTCCGTCTTAATCTTGCAAGGAAAAAGCCATCCCAGTGTGCTTGTGGATACAGCTGTAACATTCCTTTTTCAGACTGTTCATTTTGAAGTCCACTTGGCAGATACGGATTAAGACTTTCCAATTCGAATGGAAAATTGTCTACAATCCAGGCTACCTGCTCTTCATTTTCTGCTTTTCGTACGGTACAGGTACTGTACATAAGTGTTCCACCCGGTTTTACATAATCAAAACTGGCTTTTATAATCTCTCTTTGAAGCTGTACAATTTCCGAAAGGCTTTCAGGGGTTACATGATATTTAATATCACGCTTCTTTCCCATAATACCAAGCCCGGAGCATGGTACATCCAGATATACTACATCGGCCTTTTGCCGCATGGAATCATCCGTTTCTCTTGCATCCCATACAAGAGTAGACGTCTTCGTCCCATTTGCCCGGATTCTTTCAAACCCCTGCGCTATCATGTCTACTTTATATTCTGATACGTCCCTGGACTGTAATG
>SVFS01000101.1 GCA_015056725.1 Lachnospiraceae bacterium
CACCTACAATATAATTCTCAAATTCCACAAGCAAATCATAAATTTCACTAACAATACCTGCTGTAGAATTTTCAATCGGAAGTACTGCAAAATCTGCGCTTCCTTCATCGATAGCACTCATTGCATCGCGGAATGTATCTACATGAAAGCTGTTAATCTTGTCTCCAAAATATTTCATCATGGCTGCCTGTGAATAAGCGCCGTCTGCTCCCTGAAATACCACTCTGGCTTTTACCGTATCCAGCTCGTCCACTCCGATAAACGGAAGTTTCCCAAGGGCTCCTTTTTCAGACAACATCTGATACTGTAGTTTGCGGCTCATGGACATAATCTGTTCAAACAGCTCTACGATTCCATGCTTATTAAACTCATTATGCGCAAGTCCTTTTAATGTAGTCAGTTTCTGTTCTTCACGAACTTTATCAAACACCTTTTTTCCGGTTTCGATTTTATACTCTGCTACCTTTTTTGAGATTTCCATTCTCTGTTCATATAAATCAACGATGTTTTTATCTATCGCATCAATTTGATTTCGAAGCTCTAATAAGTCCATTTCCTCTAAGTCCTTTCATACTCCTCAATTACCCTCTCCGGCCATTTACTGTAAAAGGGCATTCTTATATATATTTTATTACATTCTTACATGTATCGCAAGTGAGAGGAACTGCTCAAAAAAACATCTACCCAGTCGTAAGGGTAGATGTTTTCTTGATATATTCTTTCCTACTGCACTGCTTTTTCTGCAAATTCTACTGTGACCAAATCCTCATATGGAAGCATTTCTTCAAGTTCACCGGCATCCATTAAAATGTTTTCCAACAAGACAAATGCATCTTCTGTAAATACAAGATCATTTTTCCATGTTTCCTGTACTTTGTAACGCTCTACGATTGTTTCTATTGTTGTCAGCTCTGTTTCCGCAAACTGAGGGCTGATAATTTCTGCAATTTCTTTTGAAGTATGTGCATTACAATATTCCATGCCTTTTTGGAGTGCATTGGTAAATGCCTGGATTACTTCCGGGTTTTCCGCAATATAGCTCTTCTTTGCGGAGAAAGATGTATATGGAACGTAGCCCGATGCTTCTCCCAGTGAAGCCACTACATATCCATCTCCTTTTTCTTCCAGTGCAGTTGCATGAGGTTCAAATTCCAATGTAAAATCGCCCTGACCGCCGGAAAAAGCTGCAGCTGTAGAGCCAAAGTCAATCGACTGGTCAATAGAAAGCTCAGATTTATCAATATTATTTTTTGACAGAATATATTCAAATACCATTTCCGGCATACCACCGGCACGACCACCAAGTACTTCTGTGCCCTTTAACATATCCCATGTAAAATTATCAATAGGCTCTCTTGATACGAGGAAATTTCCTGCTCTTTGTGTAAGCTGTGCAAAGTTTACAACATAGTCTTCCATGTCGCCCACATATGTATATAAGGATGCCTCCGCACCCATAAAGCCAACTTCGGCTTCTCCTGACAACACAGCCGCCATTGTTTTATCTGCTCCGTATCCGGTCACGAGTTCAATATCAATTCCCTCTTCCGCAAAATAACCATTCTCAATCGCCACATACATAGGACTGTAGAAAATCGAATGAGCCACTTCGTTGAGAACAACATGTGTAAGTTCTTTTCTGCCTCCGCTTTTATCGCCCGCCTGTGATCCACCTGCATTTTCCCCTTTTTGATGTAGTGCAACCACGACCACAAGTACAACAACTGCCAACACTGCAAGTACGGCAACAACACTTTTACGTTTCAATTTTTCCATAAAAACTCCATTTTTTGACTTCATTACATTATATGTGGAAGTCGTGAAATGTTGCTTCAGAAAAATGATTTGTTAAAAAACAAATTTATTCTTTTATACTATCCCGATACACTTTTGGTGTCATACCTTCCTTTTCCTTGAACACCTTCCCAAAATAGGCACTGCTGCCAAAACCGCATTCCAGTGCAATCTCTGCAATGGATGCCTGAGTGGTTGTCAGCAGTCTTTTCGCAACCTGTAAACGGTATTCCTGCAAATAGTCAAAAGGTGGCTGGCTGATACCGGATTGAAAACATCTGAGTGCCTCACGTTTGCTGATGGCTGCTGCCCCTGCAATATCCTCTAAGCTGATTTTTTCTGCATAATGCTCATGAATATAAGAAAGCATATGAAGAAGTCGTTCCTGATTTACAGATGCTGCCGGCGTTACTGCATTTTCCTGACTTTCTATTTCTTTTAAAAGTGCCATCCATATCTCTGACAAAACATTTCTTGTAGCAAATTCCGTATCTTCATTTTCCTGTAATTTTGAAAGTTCACAAAGTTTTCTGATCATCTTTTGTTGCGATGCATTTATCCCTTCAAACTTTAGGACTTCTATTTTTTTATTCTGTAATATGGGTTGCATATATTTTGTTTCGAATACAGACCGGAAATGCCCTGACAGTAAAGTACTATGAAAAATGTGCGAATGAATAATACAGCTTTTTTCTGCCTGCATGGTGCATAATACATTTGTATTCATGAATACTGCTTCTCCAGTTTTCAATTGATATGTATTATTAACCGTTTTCAAAACAGCTTCTCCCGAAGCGACATAACAAAACTCCAGTTCTTCATGCCAATGCCATCTGATTTTTGTCGTATGAATATCTACTACATGTAATGTATAAGGATACTCCGATGTAAGTCCCTCTACTTCTTCCATTTGATTTTTTCGTATAACAATTTCCATATTCCATCTCATTTCTTACTATTTTGGCGTTATATTTATATTTTTTATCTTTATAATGATATAAATACGCCTATATTTATAATATTATACAATTAATCAAAAACACGCAACTATTGTTTGGCATCATGCCTTTTTAAAGCATAATACTACTTTGGAAAGGAGTCATTATGAAATTCGATACCTACCAAAAACTAAAGCTATACAAACAGTTTTATCCCGAAAATTCGGAAACTGTAACCAAAGAAGAACTTGAAAACACTATTTCAAAAATCACAGAAGGAGGTCGCCTATGGGATTATTACTTTTTGCAATCATCATCTGCTGCTTCATTGTCATCTGTTTAATCGAGAATGAAATGTGTTAACATTCATTAGATACAATTGTTCATTTCCAGCGGATGTATTTCTTTACTCAGAAAAGCCCGGCTATCGCATCATTGCAATAACCGGGCTCATCCCGCATATTTACATCAGTTCACGCTTTAACTGTAACACTCTGTTTTCAATTTCTTTTATTACTATTTTGAACTCTTCATCCGATTTCCCGGTCGGATCTTCCAAGCCCCAATTATCATCAAAGGCTCCGCCAATAAATGGGCATCCTACATTGCACCCCATTGATATCGCTATATCCGGAGTCGGAATATCAGAAATCAATTTTGAATACTGTGTCTGTTCCATGTCTATTCCATACAATTCTTTCATAATGCGTACTGCATCCTGATTGATTTGTGGTTTGGTTTCCGTTCCTGCAGAATAGCTTTCAAACACATCAGAAGCTAAAAGTTTTCCTAACGCTTCTGCTATCTGGCTACGGCATGAATTATGAACACAAATAAATGCTACTTTTTTCTTGGACTCTTTATAAAACGGACACTTTTGTTTGATACATTGGAGATTCTTTTCACTAAAACAACATTCAATGTTACAAGTTTCTAATGCCACATTATAGTTCTCATTTATATGCTCAATTGCTTTTTGAAAACTCAAAAAAGCATCTCTTTTGCAACATCTCGGACCGCCTACTCCGGCTAAACTACATAATGCTTTTGAAGTAAACTCCATATGCTTTCCCCAAGAAGAATCCGAACTCAGCGGACCGGTGCCATCAATAATAGATAAAGCTGCTCCCATGGAACTTACTGCACCACAAACGCCCCACATACCACAGGTTGCCCCCGGCATCTGTAATCCTCTTTTCATAAGCTCGCTCAAACTTGTCTGCAAGTCAATTTGACCGCCAGCATTGCGAAAAGCGGTTAACAATGCTGCACCATCTAACACGTGATGTTCCGGTCCATGTATTCTGATAAAATCCATTTGAGCTATTTTGTTAAAAATATCTATGGGATTTTTGCTTTTTTCATGCAAGCATGCCTCTATAATCTTCTTTGCCCTATCTTCCATGTCTATTCAGTCCTTTTCTGCCTATGTACCTGCAAACCTTTTTCTTATACTTTAAATAATCTTCTCCGAAAGCTTCCAGTAAAAAGTCTTCTTCCACATTCACTATCTGTAAATGGAAAAGTACCAATGCGGCTCCTGTTGCAACGCAAAGAATCCAATTAAAAAAGGAAAGCAAAATCCCTATATACATCAAATCGAATCCCAAAAATGCCGGATTACGGCTGATAGAATAAATGCCGGTTGTTACCAAATCTGTTTTTTCTTCTCTTTGGACACCTGCTCTCCAATTATCCTTCATCTGTAGTACCGACAGAACAAATGCAAGTACACCAAATGCTATTATCCCGGCTCCCAGTATTTGTAACGGCTGGATTTCTTCTTCAACATATAACACAATACTTACAACCTGTATTACCGGAAGTAAATATGTCGCAATTTTCAATGTGACTTCTATGAATTTTATAAATCCTTCCTTTCCTTTTCCCAGTTGGTCTGTATTGATACCCTGTTTTTTCTGGGCAATCATTTTTGTAAAGTAACAGACATAAAACATTGCCATCAAAGCAAATGTAACTATTTTTATAATCATTGATTTCTCCATACACACGATAATAGTACTTTATAATTTTCTCAGTTCTCCAAGCAACTGCTCTTCACTCTCTACGATTACACCGGCAATACCAAGTGCCTCTCCGCCTTTTACGTTTTCTTCTCTATCATCAAAGAAAATGCATTCCGATGCATCTAATTTGTAAGTATCAAGCAAATACTGATAAATTGATGGATATGGCTTGATTTCATGAATCATATACGAAACCACTTTCCCATCCGCAAGTTCAAGTATTGGTGTGCCTTCTGTGTGGATTGTAAACAATTCTTCGGAATAATTCGACAATAAATAAATTTTATAGCCAGCCGCTTTCAAACGTGCTACTTCATCCCATACATCCGGTCTTAAAATAAGCATCTTTTTCGGTTCTGAAAAGAACTTACGAACCCACATTTCCATGTCCGGCATTTTCTGTACGTAGTACTCTATCAAATCTTCCATACTGATATTTCCGGCATCAAACTCTAACCATTTCTCGTCTTCAAAGATGCTCTTTCCCATAAACTGGGCATCTTCCTCAGGCATCCCATAATCCAGTACCATCTTAAACCACTGATATCCAAGTAATACATTTCCCACATCGAAAATTAAGTTTTTAATCATTTGGTCAAAACTCCATTCTATATTTTAAGTTAGCCTTTGTGTTATTTCAGATTCAGTTTAGCAAACAAATCTCCCAAGGAACTTCCTACACTTTCTTTCTCCGTATACTGTTCCAAGTCTTTCATCACTTC
>SVFS01000019.1 GCA_015056725.1 Lachnospiraceae bacterium
GGGGAAGGCATCGGGAAAGTAGATGGCTTTCCCCTTTTTGTCAAAGATGCTTTGCCGGGAGATGTGGCAGAAGTAAAGATTACAAAGGCGAAGAAAAATTATGCCTTTGCGAGACTGGAAAAAATCATTACACCATCTGCTGACAGAGTAGAGCCGCCATGCCCATATCACAGACAATGCGGTGGCTGTCAGATTCAGGCACTGAGCTATGGAAAGCAGCTGGAATTCAAACAGAATAAAGTAAGAAATAATCTGCTTCGTATCGGTGGCTTTGATGCAGAGCTTATCGATAGAGTGATGGAGCCGATTATCGGAATGGACGAGCCTTGGAGATATCGTAATAAGGCACAGTATCCCATGGGATATTCCAAGGATGGAGAACTGATTACCGGATTCTATGCGGGACGGACCCATTCTATCATTGCCAATACAGACTGTCTTCTTGGGGTAAAAGAAAATCAGGAAATATTAGAGATTGTTTTGGATTATATGAAAGCCTGTCAGGTAACGGCATACAATGAAGTTACAGGAAAGGGCTTGGTTCGTCATGTCCTGATTCGTAAGGGATTTACTAGTGGACAGCTGATGGTATGTCTGGTAATCAATGGTGTCTGGAAAGCTTCCGAAACGCTTCCAAAGCAGAAGGTATTGTTGGACAAGCTGTCAACAGTGGATGGAATGACAAGCGTGTCAGTTAATATTAACAGAGCAAATACAAATGTAATTTTAGGGGATGAAACCCATGTGATTTGGGGACAGGACAAGATAAACGACAGCATCCGTCTGTGGGATGTGGAAGGTGTGGACTTTGTACCTACGGATACCGTAGTGTCCTATGATATTTCAGCCAGATCCTTCTATCAGGTAAATCCGGTGCAGACAGAGAAACTGTATTCTACAGCCCTTGCCTATGCAGGACTTACCGGGGAAGAAGTAGTTTGGGACTTATACTGCGGTATCGGTACGATTTCCTTATTCCTTGCCCAGAGAGCAAAGCAGGTATATGGTGTGGAAATCGTAGAGCAGGCTATCCTTGATGCCCGAGAAAATGCAAAACAAAACGGCATTGAAAACGCAGAATTTTTCGTAGGAAAAGCAGAAGAAGTACTGCCTAGAGAATATGAAAAGCATGGCATCTATGCGGATGTCATCGTAGTAGACCCACCACGTAAGGGGTGCGATGAAATCTGTCTTGATACCATTCTTAAAATGCAGCCGAAGAAGGTAGTGTATGTAAGCTGCGATAGTGCAACGCTGGCACGGGATTTGAAAATATTGTGTGATGGCGGATATGAGATTAAGAAGGTGAGAGCCTGTGATCAGTTCTGCCATAGCACGCATGTGGAGACGGTGGTGCTTTTGTCCCAATTCCATTAAGCAAAGCATTATGTGTAAAGGATGTCTGACTGGAGACCAAGGTGCTGAAATTTCCGTAGGAGCCAGAAAATTGGCAATCTGCGACAGTATTGATGCAATGACTCCTAATCGTTGTTATCGTAAGACATTAAGTTTTGAAATCTGTTTCGATGAGATTGAAAAGAATCTTGGAAAGACGTATGACCCAATCATAGGGCGTTATGTGATGGATAATTGGAAAGAAGTAATCTATGTAGTAAGAAACGAGAATGAGTATACCAAAACAATATAGAAGGAGACTGTTGCAAAAGTAGAGAATATTCTACCGGAGCAACAGTTTCCTTTTTGTACCATAAAAGCGAAAAGCAGGCTCCGAAGGACCTGCCATCGGAAAAAGTATTGAAAAAAAGAAATAAAGATGGCGTAATAAACAGTAAATATTGTATAATAAACATAATTTTTATTGGCTTCTTGGACGAGACATTGAGATGATGAAAAAATGTATCGTGGGGGAGTAATGTTTATCAGAAAAGATGTTAAAATTATGAAGGTTGAGATATGTTATTAATTGGTGAGGTTTCTAAGATATCACAGGTATCATTGAGGATGCTACGATATTATGATAAGAACAATATATTTAAGCCCTGTATCATTAATGAAACTAATGGATATAGATATTATTCGGCGGATCAGCTTGATGAGCTATATAGAATTGTAGAGCTTAGAGATTTGGGGTTTTCAATTGCGGAGATAAGAAAACTGATACGAGAAGAGAACAAGGAGAAATATCTTACTGCTATTGGAAATAAGAGGATTGAGCTTGAAAAGGAGGCTGAAGAGATTCGACATAAATTAAGAAGATTGTCTTATCTGGAAGATGAGGTTAGTGTAAATTCGGATGATGGAATGCATAAAGAAATTACGATTGTGATCAAAAGCATTCCGGATCAAGATGTGATTTCTTTTCGAAAAACAGTTTTCAATTATTTCTGTGAAGGAGATATGTGGGAAGAGTTTTCACAAAGATTGATTTCATCAGGAGTTTCATTTTCAAATGAAAGTTTTTCATTGTATCATGATACTGATTACAGAGAGAAGAATGTTGATATTGAGCTGTGTGTTGTGACGGATGGAAACTGTGGAGAAATTCCAAAGGGACTTGTACATAGGCAGGTAATCGGTTGTAAGAATGCAGTTAGTATTTTGGTAAAGGGACCCTATGAGAACATTTCGTATGCTTATCGTAGGTTTGCTTATTGGTTAGAGAATCATTCTGAATATACCATGGATAGTCCTACCCGCCAGATTTGTCATGTCTCACCGGTTAATACGGATAACCCGGAAGAGTATATTACAGAAATACTAATTCCGTTGTGTAATGAATAGTTCCTAGTCCACAGTGTGGGCTGGAATTTTTTTTGTTATTTGCTTGACCTTAACACCATGTCAAGGACTAGAATTGCAATATGGATAAAATCGAATCCGAAAAATGTGGTGAGGAGAGAGTATGATGAAAATTCAAGCAATTGGAAATGTTGAAAAGACTGGTAATGAGTATTTTGTACAAATTGATAGGAAGTTTAAGAAAGGACTTAAGTGTCTGGATTATTTTAGTCATGTGCATTTGCTATGTATAACTTCAGAACAGAGATTTACTTTTGTTACGGGAAAGATGGAGGACCTTAATGTTCGAGATTGTGAGATAAAGGTGCATGTGAGTGGTAATGAGCGTATTTTGGAGGATAATTGTACGCTGACGCTTGTTGATATCAAACCCTATTTGCCAAGTGAAGACAATGCAGAAACAACAGAATCAAATGGTGAAAATCGAGAGATAAGGGTTGAGAAAAATGAGGAGAATGCATTTGAACTGAATTATCAAGGAGAGATAAGAAATAACAGAGGTGTATATTATCTTCAGTATAATGATGTAGACAAGATGCCAAGGGCATTTAATGAGTATATTCATGTGCTTTGGTGGTTTGATAAATTTAATGAACCCAAATATAGAAGAGTTCTGCAATGTGAGACTCCTTACGAATCACAGGGACACACAGGCGTATTTGCTTGCCGGGCACCGATAAGACCTAATCCAATAGCAATTACCGCAGTCAAAATAAATGGAGTAGATTACGAGAATGGCAGAGTGTATATAAATGAAATTGAGAGCTTTGATCATACTCCATTTTTAGGCGTAATTGACTATTGTGCACAAACCGATAAGGTTCAAAAGTGTGATTTACAACTTCCCCCATGGGCTAAGGAGTGGCCGGATGAAATTATAATCAAGGATAAAGCGGCTATGGAAAAAAGTGTACAGAATGTAATTGAAGAGCTTGACGCAAATACATACATAATAGAGTTAACAAATCAAGAGGAGGAAAAAGGAAATACAGCGGAGAGGGAAGGAAAGATTATTAATAATGAGAAGCCTACACATATTGTGGTGAGAGGAGCACGTGAAAATAATTTGAAGGGTTTATCTGTTTCTATTCCATATGGAAAAATCACGGCTGTAGTAGGAGTTAGTGGGAGTGGAAAGTCCAGTCTGGTTATGGATACGGTATATGCGGAATGCCGGCGAAGGATGGAACAATTAAATGGCGAGAATCTGTCAAGGCAAAGACCGGAGATGGATAGTATGACAGGATGCATCCCGGTGGTAATGATTTCACAAAAAGAAATCAGGACAAGTTCAAATTCTACAATAGGAACATTTTCAGGAATTAATCATCATTTGAGATCCATTTATGCAGCCATTGGCAAACGTCATTTTATGAACAAGAATGTAATTCAATTTAAATTAACCCCGACTACCTTTAGTTTTCTGGATCCAGAGTGCAGATGTGATGCTTGTAATGGAAAAGGTGTCCGTTTTGTTCCGGATATGAAGAAGATTATTACCAATCCTAATATAAGTCTTTTGGATGGAGCTTCTCCTTTTCTTGGGAAATTGAAGACATTTGTAGAAAATCCCAATGCCAATTGGATGAAGGGACAGGTAGTGGCTTTGGCAGAAAGCTGTGGTGTGGATCTATCAAAACCATGGAACGAACTTCCGGAGTCTTTTCAAAATGATATTTTATATGGAGATGAAAATAAACAGATTACTTTTTCGTTTGATAATAAAAAAACTGGAAGAAAGGGTGAAATCTCAAGGAAATTGGAAGGAATCATGCCTATAATCAATAGGCTGTATATTGAGGATGACAAGGGAGGAATGGCATCCAAATTTATGTCGGAGTACTCGTGTGATGTATGTAAAGGTGAGAGACTTGCGGCGGAGGGGAGACTGGTAACTGTCTTGGGGATTCGGTTTCCTGTAGCGGCAGCCATGACTTTTTCAAGTGTCAAGCAGTTTGCATTGTATATGAAAAAAAGTCTGCCGGAGGAAGATAAGCAGTTGGTAAAGGAGCATATTGATGCTGTAATTTTACTTTGCGATACAGCTAAGAGATTAGGAATTGAGTATTTAGAAATGAGCAGGGGTGTTTCTATGATATCAGGAGGTGAAGCAAGGAGACTCAAACTTCTGTCTGCTTTCCAGAATCATATGGCGGGAATGCTTTATATTTTCGACGAGCCATCCAAAAAATTAAGTTCAAAGGAATATAACTACATCATTGAAATGATGAGGGAGCTAATAAAAGAGGGAAATACGGTCCTGATGGTTGAGCATAATATGGATATGATAAATATTGCCGATTATGTAATTGAAATAGGACCAAAAGCAGGAAAAAACGGAGGATATCTTATGACGGAAGGAGCTTTATCAGATGTAATTATTCATAAGAATTCTCTGTTGGGAAAATATGCAGGTAACTATAATGTCTTTAATATGAAAAAAATAAGAGAGGATTTTTCTTCATGGGTGCAGATAGAAAATGTCACAGCTAATAATCTGGTGAATTTCAGCGTAAGTTTTCCTAAGAAAGCAATGACTTGTATTACCGGTGTTAGTGGCAGCGGAAAATCTACGCTTTTGTATAAAGGGATCCTGCAACAAACGGAAAAAAGCAGTGATTTTGACTCAGTTATTTTAGTGGAATCGAGAATATCCGGAGGAACATCAAGGTCAGTGGTTGCAACGTATGTAGGAATTATGGACGATATTCGAACTTTATTCGCGGCAACAGAGGATGCAGTTGAATTAGGTTATTCCGATAAAGATTTCAGTTTTAATACAGGACGGCTCAAGTGTGAACACTGTAGTGGTGATGGAAGGGTTAAAATTCCATTTACAGAAGATTCCTATGGGGTGTGTCCTGTATGTCAGGGGAAAAGGTATACAAAAGCTATTAATAATGTTCTGTTTCAAAATAGAACGATAGCGGAAGTGTTAGAGATGTCTGCCTATGAGGCGAAGGATTTTTTCGGCGAATACTGTCCTTCAATAGCTGAGAAATGCTCATTTCTGATTCGAGTTGGGTTGTCTTATATTTTACTTGGTCAGAGTACGAGCATGCTATCCGGAGGTGAAGCGGCGAGACTTAAGATTGCCTCATGTCTTATGAAGGCGAATATGAAGAATTCATTATTTTTGCTGGATGAGCCAACGTGTGGCCTACATTTTTCAGATGTTGATAATTTGATCTTGCTTTTGGAGGAAATAATTGACTTAGGGAATACGGTAGTTGTGATTGAACATAATAAGAGATTTTTGTCAGCAGCAGACTATACAATAACGTTAGAAAAGAAATAGCGGCATCATTTTAGAACCAAAACTTGGCGGATAAGTCATGGGATGTGCATCATTATTGCCCACTCATGGCACGTGGAGACGGTGGTGTTGCTCACAAGAGTGAACTAATAGAAATCCTTGAATTTACGCACTTTTTCGAGGATTTCTCGTTTGATATGACTGATTATTCTGAGCGTGGAAAGCATATGAAAAAGTATATTCGGGTAGTTGTAGCTGTTGAACTCGTGACAGTAGGTGCAAAAATAGAGCCTACGTCGTGACAGTAGTGCACCGCTTGAATATGTCTGATATAAACACAATAAGAATCGTCGGAAGACGCTTAACTTACAGCATTTCCTGTAGGTTAGGCGTCTTTTTTGTTTTATTCCAAATCTAAGAAAGGAGGAACGCCAATGGATTTTGATTATTTTTATGGCAGAGGGGCAGATTAATTTGCTTTTGATCAAATACCCAAGATTTTGATTACGGATGAGAAATTTGCGGGAATAACGATGGAATCAAAAATTCTCTACTCCTTAATGCTGGACAGAGCATCTCTTTCAGCAAAAAATGGATGGCTTGATGAAGATGGCAAAGTGTTCATTTATTACAAATTGGATCGGATTATGGCAGATATGCACTGTGCTAATCAGAAAGCTACGAAAATGCTTAAAGAGCTGGAAGCAAAAGCCGGTTTGATAGAAAGACAAAAACAAGGTCAAGGTAAGCCAACAAAAATCTATGTAAAGGACTTTGCTACCGGATTGCATGACAATGGACCTGACAGAAGAATAGTTCTGGACTCATGGAAATCATGCACTAATAATACTAATAATAACAATACAGATTTTATTAATACCAATCTAATCAATCTATCGGTGGAATCAGCATTTCCGAAGACAAAGGTGGTAAAGGCACAGAAAAAGGAAGATTCGATAAGATTACGAGAACAATATGAGGATTATCGTAGAGAAAAATTGGCCATAGATATTATGGTTCAGAGAAATCCAATGGAAGCAGGAAGAATTAATGAGATTTTAGAGCTGATGTTAGATGTTCTATGCAGTACAGCCAAAACAATCCGAATAGATTCCTTGTTATCTGTGGCAATAAGCAGAATGAAGATGTAAAGGATGATATTGCTATTGCAAGAAAAGCAAAGGTAATTGTGACGACTTTGGATGGTGTAATTGGCTTGTGACTAAAGGGAAACGGAAGGGAGGCGATAGATTGTGGTTAATGAGGAACTATCAGACAAATCTATTCATTTTGTCGTTGACTATATGTTTAAACCAGCTGCCAGAGACATTGTGAAAGCACTAGAAAAATATCAGCAACATAGACGTGATAAAAAGTACTTTATCTGATGTGGGTTCCCTTCTTTTTTTATTTCTGAAGAAATAATCCATAGATGATTTCAGCGATTCGTAAGAATTGCGTAGCCAGGCGATTAGCCTGTTCAAGGGGATTGGGGATGTGCCCTCAACGAGCGAAAAGTAGCTTTTTGTACAAGAAAGCACTGCTCGCGAATTTGTGAATTTCGATTATTTATTAAAAGCAATAAAGCTAAAAGAAAGAGAGGAAAATAGCAAATGCAAAATGAAAAGAAGATTTATGGATATGTGCGTGTATCCACAAAAGAGCAGAATGAAGATCGCCAAATAATTGCACTAAAGGAGCTAGGTGTTCCGGAAGAAAATATCTTTGTAGATAAAATTTCTGGAAAAGATTTTGATAGACCACAGTATAAAAGGTTACTAAGACGTCTTAACACCGAATCAGTTTTATATATTAAGTCAATTGACAGGCTTGGAAGAAGTTATAAGGATCTTTGCGAGCAGTGGAGGATTATTACTAAGGACAAAGGTGCGGATATTATTGTTATCGATATGCCTATACTAGATACACGAAAAGAAAAAGGCTTACTTGGAACATTTATCAGTGACCTGATTCTTGCACTGCTATCTTATGTTGCAGAGAGTGAATATAGCACGATTCATCAGAGGCAAGCAGAAGGAATTGCAGCTGCTAAAGCAAGGGGGGGGTAAAGATGGGAAGACCACCAAAACCTCTTCCAGAAAACTTTCATGATGTTTATCAGAAGTGGAAAGCAGAAAAAATATCTACATCTGAGGCTGCCAGGCTTGTAAATATGCCAATTTCATCATTTAGATACCGTGCAGGAGTATACAAAAATGCAACACTATGACGCTGGCTCAAAAACAGGAAGGTGTACTTTTTTGTAAAGATAGTTTCTTCTATAAAATGGAGTTATTTTTGGGTGTAAAGTTGAAAAACTTGTAATACGCATGGCTCCTTGAAAATACACGGGAAAAATGATATAATTAAAAAAGTTTTGTAGTGACTGTAAAAAACAGGAAAGTACACATTTTCGCTATTTCTGAAGTGTTTTTTTTAGATATTGGAGGGGATGTTTTGAAAGAGCTTGAATACCCATTTGATGCAGAGTCGGTTTTAAAAAGAAAGAAGACATTAAAGAAGCAACTATTGTCCGATGATTCTATGAGTTTTATTGGCAAGAAAATTGCAATCCTGGGCGGAGAGACAACTCAGAACATTAAGATAATGCTTGAGTTGTTTCTCCTTAATTATGGAATTAAACCGGAGTTCTATGAATCTGAATATAACCAATTCTATGAGGATGGAATGTTCCCAAATCCAGAATTGGAAGAATTTGCTCCGGATCTTATTTATGTATGTACGTGTATAAGAAACATTGTAGATTTTCCTGATATTTCAGATAACAGGGATGTAGTTGAGACTAAAAAGAAGAATGTTGTAAATAAGTTTTATGGATTATGGGACGCTTTGGCTTCAAAGTATCATTGTCCAATCATTCAAAATAATTTTGAGTATCCATTCTTTAGACTAATGGGTAATAAGGATGCAAGTGATTATCACGGCAGAGTTAATTTTGTCACAAGGATTAATTGTGATTTCTATGAATATGCCCAGAATCATGAAAATTTCTATATCTGTGATGTGAATTATATAGCGGCTTCTTATGGACTCGAAAAATGGTCGGATCCATATTACTGGCATATGTACAAGTATGCTGTGGCTGTTCCTGCAATTCCATATCTGTCTTTTAATGTTGCCAATATCATAAAGTCTGTATATGGAAAAAATAAAAAGGCTTTCAATCTGGATTTGGATAATACCATGTGGGGAGGAATTGTTGGAGATGATGGTCCGGAAAATATTGAAATAGGTCAGGAAACTTCTCTTGCTCAAACATACAGTGAATTTCAAGATTATATAAAACTGCACAAACAACTGGGCGTTCTTTTGACGGTTAATTCTAAGAATGATGAAGCAAATGCTGTGGCTGGATTTGAAAGACCAGATAGCGTTCTAAGAAGAGATGACTTTATAAGTTTTAAAGCTAATTGGAATCCAAAGAGTTTGAACCTGTCTGAGACAGCAAGTGAATTAACACTGCTTCCTGAGAGTTTTGTGTTTGTGGATGATAATCCTGCAGAGCGCGCAATTGTAGAAGATCAATTAAAAGGAGTTGCAGTACCACAGATAGAGGGTGTTGAACACTATATTCAAACTATAGATAAATCAGGTTTTTTTGAGATTACCACCTTATCGGGTGATGATCTTAAGAGAAATGAAATGTATCAGGAAAATGCAAAACGTCAACAACTTCAGGCATCGTTTTCCAATTATGAGGATTATCTAAAGTCATTGGAAATGAAGGGCGAAATTAAGAGTTTTGTTCCTATGTATATGTCTCGTATAGCACAGCTGACGAACAAGAGTAATCAGTTTAACCTCACAACAAAAAGATACAGTCAAAGTGAGATTGAAGAGGTTGCGGAGGATCCTAGTCGTATTACGTTATATGGAAAACTTGGAGACAAATTTGGCGATAATGGCGTCGTTAGTATCGTAATTGGTAGGATAGATGGAGCAAATAACGATGAGCTCCATATGGAATTATGGTTAATGAGTTGCAGGGTTTTGAAGCGAGATATGGAGTTTGCCATGATGGATGAACTTGTTGAAAAAGCCAAGTCTTGTGGAATAAGAAAGATTGTTGGCTATTATTATCCAACCGCAAAAAACGCTATGGTCAAGGATTTCTATGACCTTCAGGGATTTATCAAAATATCTGAAGAAGAAGATGGAAATACTGTATGGGAGTTCTATGTTGATGATTCGTATGAAAAGAAACAACATGTAATTGAGGTAAATAGATAATTAAGATGGAGCATTTTTTACTAAGAAATGAAATGACGATTCCTGCAATTGGAATTGGAACTTGGCAGATAACTGACAGGGATATTATGTCAAATGTTGTAAGTGATGCATATGACATCGGATATCGCTTGATTGATACAGCAGCGGCTTATAGCAATGAAATTGCAATTTCCAAGGCAATTGCTTCCAAAGGTATAAGTAGAAATGAAATTCTTTTATCCGACAAAGTTTGGAATACAAGCCGAGGGTATGAAGCTGTTCAGGATGCATGTAAAAAATCACTTAAAAAACTGAAAACAGAATATTTTGATTTCTACCTTATTCACTGGCCTGCGTCCATGAAATTGTATCCTGACTGGAAGGATATAAATGCAGAAACTTGGAGAGGAATGGAACGGCTATACCAAGATGGTTATGTAAAGGCCATTGGAGTATGTAATTTCAGAGAACATCACCTAAGGGAGCTTCAAAAAACTGCTACTATAATGCCGTTTATAAACCAATTTGAGATGCATCCTGGTATGTCTCAAAAGGCTTTGATTGAATACTGCAAAGAACTTGGGATTGTTGTAGAGGCTAGTAGTCCATTAGGAAATGGGCAGATTTTGAAAAATAAATCCATACTTGCTATTGCTAGAAAGAAAAACAAGACCTCAGCGCAGATTTGCTTGCGCTGGGCATTGCAGCAAGAGATTGTTGTAATACCTAAAACAGTTAATGCAAATAGGCTCAGACAAAATATTGATGTATTTGATTTTGAATTAACTGATGATGAAATGAAAAGCATTGATGATATTCCGTATTGTGGCGGAATTGGCATTGATCCAGATGAGGTGACACAGTTTGGCTAATACAAAAAAAGAGGAGCAGGAGCTTCTTGAATTAAGAAAAAGAATATTTATTACTGGATTTAAGGGAGGCATGGCACATCTCGCATCTTGTTATTCATGTTTAGAGATGTTGTATGTTTTTTATGTCAAAAGACTCTTAAGGTTTGATCCGCAGAATCCTAAATGGGAAAACAGGGATAGATTTATTCTTAGTAAAGGCCATGCCGGTCTTGCGTTATACGGCGTAATGGAAAAAGTCGGTCTTATATCATCTGAACAATACGAATCATATCTGACCAGTGTTTCGCAAATAGGTGGTGAACCTTGTATGAGGGACTCTGAGTGGATAGAAGCTACAACGGGGTCTCTTGGACATGGATTATCAATGGGACTTGGTATGGCGATGGCTTTGAAACAGAACAAAAGCAATTCAAGAGTATACGTAATGTTGGGAGATGGTGAATTGCAGGAAGGAGTTGTTTGGGAAGCAATTATGACAGCGCCATCTTTTGGTGTTGATAATCTGATAGCTATTTTGGATTGTAATAGAATACAAAAAATGGATTTTGTATGCAAGACAATTGGAGAACCAAAATGGCGAGATAAGTTTATCAGTTTTGGATGGGATGTCATTGAAACAGAAGGCCATGATATCGAAGAATTTTCAAAAAGCATATCATGTGAAAACACATCAGGAAAGCCACGTTTAATAATTGCTAATACTATTAAAGGAAAAGGCGTATCTATAATGGAAAACAATCCTAACTGGCATTTTAAGCTTCCTGGAAGAAAAGAACTTAAGGTGTTTAAGGAGGAGTTGGGAATAACAGATGCAGAATTGGAGTAACTTATGAATAGTGCATATGTAGGAAAACTCATGGAACTTGCCGAGAAAGATCATGATGTAGTACATCTGCTTGCAGATAGTGGTACAGGTTATGATGAGATGTTCCGAAAGAATTTTCCAGATCAAATTTATAACTTTGGTATTGCTGAAGAAAACATGGTAGCTGCAGCTGCAGGTATGGCTACAGTTGGCAAAAAGCCTTTCGTATTTACTGCAGGAGCTTTTTTGGCATATAGGTCACTTGAATTTATCAGAGATGATGTATGCTTTCAGAATCTCAATGTAAAAATAGTCGGTATGGGTAGTGGGTTGTCATGGAGTTCTCTTGGACCAACCCATCATACGACTGAGGACTTAGCAATGCTTAGAGTAATACCTAATCTTATGATATTATCGCCGGCGACACCCAAGCAGGTGGCTGAGTGTGTTCAAGTGGCATATGAGCATGAAGGTCCGGTCTACATAAGGATTGGTATGAATCATGAACGTGAGTTTTTTGATGACAGATATGCTTTGGATATCGCTAAAAACGATGTAATTAGAGACGGACAAGATGTATTAGTTTATTCAACAGGAAGTATCCTGGATGAAGTGGATAAGGCGTGTGAATTGCTGGTTCAGGATGGAATAATTCCCAAATTAGTAAACGTTACTTGTATAAAGCCTTTTAATAAGGATGAACTGTTAAATGATATAGAGTCTTTTGGCAGTATTATTAGTGTTGAAGAACATAATATCAATGGCGGATTAGGAAGCATACTATGTGAAACTGCAGTTTATAATGGCAGGAACGTCAAGGTTATCCCTGTTGGTGTTGAAGATAAGTTTGCTGAAGGGTATGGCACTCAGCTAATTGTAAGAAAGAACAATAAGTTGGATGCAGAAAGCATATATAGACGCATCAAGGAGGCTATCCACGATGAATGAATATACAATTGCAGAGATTGAAGTTGGAATGGAGGCTTCATTTAGCAAGCAAATAACAAAAGAGATGGAAGATTCTTTTAGAATCATTACAGGAGATGAAAATCCTCTTCATAAAGATGATGAGTTTGCAAGAGAAATCGGTGGGGATAAATTTACCAGACATGCGGCATTTGGAATGCTTACTGCATCACTTTACTCTACAATGGCAGGAATGTATCTTCCTGGGAAGTATAGCCTGATACATAGTTTTGAAGAAATATCATTTACAAAACCTGTCTTTGTAGGTGACGAACTTACTATCGCAGGGGAAGTAATTGATAAGATAGAGGATTTAAGGCTTATAGTGCTAAAGGTTACCATTCGTAATCAGAATAATAAGGTTGTTTCCAGAGCGAGAATGAAGGTTCTGGTAATGAAATAAATATGTCAAAAGGAGATAAGAATTATGACAAGAGAAGAAGTATATGAAAGATTAAATAAGGTGTTTAGAGAGATTCTTGATGATGACACAATAGAGCTTTATGATGAAACTGTTGCAGATGATATAGATGGTTGGGATTCTTTTGAACATATCAATCTTGTTGTAGGAGTAGAGGAAGAATTTGGTTTTAAGATTCCTATGGGCAAAGTTGTTACAATGAAGAATGTAGGCGAGATGGTAGATATTATTTTGGAGCTTGGAAAATAAATGTCGATAACATCTTTCTCATTTTTGGTATTGATAACTGTCGGAACGCTTGTTTATTATATTATTCCTAAAAAGATTCAGTGGATAGAACTACTGGCATTAAGCTTAGTTTTTTACTCATTTTCAGTAGCACCGTATACTTTTATATATATTGCTTTAGCAACGGCTATTGCATATATATCAACTATGCTTATAAAAAAAGGAAAAAAAGCAGGTCTGATATTTTGTACAGCCATGATAAGCCTACTGTTAATATGGTTTGTGATTAAGGGCTATGGTTTGTGGTATCCAGTATGTATAAGAGTTATTCCATTAATTAGCACATCTTTGATGAATAAAATAGATTCCTTTCAGATAGTAGCTGCAATGGGAATGGGATATTATACATTGCAGATATTAGGGTATATCATAGAGTGCTATTGGGGGAATATCCAACCGCAGCAAAACCCATTTAAACTATTACTGTTTGTGGCATATTTCCCACAGCTAACTACAGGTCCAATAAGTAGATATGCTGACTTGAAAACAATGTATGATGGTCGTGCATTTAATTACGACAATATATGTATGGGAGCACAGCGAATTCTATGGGGATTCTTCAAGAAATTAGTTATTGCTGAAAGAGTCGGAATTATTGTTTCTTCAATAAATGCAGATCCTGGTACATATCATGCATTTTATTCATGGATAGCGCTTTTGTTGTATCCTCTACAAATGTATACTGACTTCTCCGGTTGCATGGATATCGTAATTGGAGTATCGGAATTATTTGGAATTAGACTTGCCGAAAATTTTAATAATCCGTTTTTTGCAAGATCTTCTCAAGAATTCTGGCAGAGATGGCATATAACTTTAGGAACATGGGCAAAAGATTATGTGTTATATCCGCTCCTAAAATCAAAACCAATGATTTCATTTGGTAAATTCACAAGAAATAAGCTCGGCAGAAAGAAAGGCGCATTTGTAAAGAACCTTATCGGGATGTTTGTTCTTTGGATGGTTATGGGTATATGGCATGGAGGATACAAATATATTGTAGGAGTAAGCTTGTGGTATTGGATAATTCTTATGCTGGGAAATTTAACTGCAAGCACTTTTGAAAAGATAACTAATATATTTGAGGTGAAGACAACCAGCTTTGGGTGGCACCTATTTCAGTCAATAAGAACTTATATTATTTATGCAGTAGGAGCTGCTTTCTTCGTATGTGGAACATCTGGCGGTATATATCTTATTGGAGATTGCATAAAGGTATTCTACGAGGAAAAATATGCTAATCCTTGGATTTTTTTCGATGGAAGTATTTTGGAACTTGGCGTAGGATATCGTGATATTAATATTATATTGATAGGTGTGCTTATTCTCTTTATTGTAGGCATATTAAGAGAAAAATATGGATATGCCAGATTATGGATAAAGAACCAATCGTTTGTATTCAGGTGGGCTATTTGGTTATTTCTACTGATGATGGTAGTGATTTATGGAAATTACGGCCCTGATTTTAATGCTGCAGATTTTATATATATGGGGTTCTAAAAATAATGAATGTAAAGAGAATGGAAAAGATCAAAAGAATAGTAGGAGCAGTTCTATTTATAGGAATTGCCATAAGTGCTCTTTTGGGAGCAACATATCTATTTCGCGGGCATGTTTTTGGCTACAATGACAGGATATCCGTTGTGGGCATAAAAGAGGAAAAGAAAGATTCGCTAGATGTTATTTATATAGGTGGAAGTGCTGCTTTTGTATATTGGGAGCCTATGAAAGCGTATAAAGATTGTGGCTTTACTTCATATGATTTGGCAACAAACAGTATTCAGGCGGAGAGTATTCTTGCTTACATCAAATATGCTCAAGAGTATCAGAATCCAGATTTATATGTAATAGGTGTAAGGGCTTTTCAATATTATAGTGAGGAAGGTAGTGAAAGCGGATTAAGATTGACTTCTGACTCTTTGGATATGGGGATAAATAAATTCAATCTTATACATGAATATTTACAGAATCATACTACTGAGATTGATGAGTTATCACTGTATCTTGATTTGGTAAAGTATCACACTAATTATGATGCGTTATCAAATGAAACTGCTTGGCATCTGATTGATAACAAAGAGGAATGCGATTACAAAGGTAACTTGATTCAATCAGCATGGTGTTATTTAGAGGAACCACAAGATTTTAGGAATGACAACAGAGCAACACTTCTTGAAAATGACGAAAAAGTACTAAATGAATTGCTAGATTATCTTGATGATAATAACATTAATGCCCTCTTTGTAGTATGTCCATATTCAATAACAAACGAAGATTATTCGAAGTATAACACTATTGGAGATATGGTCACCTCACATGGATACAATTTCTTAAATGCCAATGATTATTATTATGAGATGGGGGTTGACTTTTCTACAGACTTTTATAATGTTGCTCATATGAATGGGGTGGGGGCAGAGAAGTATACAGATTTCTTAGAAAGATATATTTCTGATAATTACGACTTACCAGATCATAGAGGTGATATGGAATATGCTGATTGGGATGAGAAGGCAACTCAATTCGTAGATCAGTCTGAAGCATGTAAGGAACATGTATACAAATTGATTTCGGCTGCAGATGAAGGTGTTAATTTGGGTGAAAGCATCAGAGCAACAGATGATTTTTTTGCGTGGAGCTCATATGTAAAAGATTATAGGTATAGCTTGTTTATTGTAGGCAATGGTGAGGCATTAGTTACAGATTCAGCTATTGATAAAAAGTACTTGGAGTATCTGGGGATTGATTTATATGAATTGTTTGGAACAAATAGTTATATAAAGTTCATTTCTGATGAAATGCACACTTCAAATATTACAATTCCCGATGTTGTAGATAATAGCCTAACCGTTCAAGCTGGACAAATTATGGGCAAAAGCAGTGTTACAATCGATGACAAAGATAATGCTTGCTCAATAATAGTAGAAGGAACAGAGTATAGTCGCAAGGATAGTGATGGAATAAATATCGTTGTTTTTGATAATTATTATAGAACAGTTATTGATAGTGTAACTTTGAAAAAGATTGGAGAAAACATCAGTATAGTAAGGTGACCGGAGGGATTAATTGATTTTAATTTTGCCTTGCGCTGGTGGAAGCGCGTCAAATTTTAACAAATACAAAAAATATTCTAATGATTTTTACATTTATGAGTATTCCGGGCATTGGTCAAGATACGAAGAGCAATTAGAGACTTCGATAGAGCAGAGTGTCAGGTCGCTAAAAAAAGATATCATTAACTCAAATGTTAAAGAAATTACCTTATTTGGGCATAGCATGGGTGGTTTGATTGCATGGAATCTGGCGAATGAGGTACTTAAGGAAGGCGTAAATGTGAAGCAACTGTATATTGCTGCGTGCTGCCCTCTAGAAGTAAAGCCAGATTTTTTAGAAAGTATTTGTGACGATTTGGATATAAAAGTGTTGTTGCATAATATCAGACAGGTTCAAGATAAGGTATTAAAAAGTGCTTTTTTTAACGAGGATTTGCTTCCTATAATTAAAAACGATTTTTCTATGGTAAAGCGTTTTATAAATGAGTATAATCCTGAAGACAATACACCATTATCTGTACCGATAACATGTTTATATGGAGAGGATGATCCAGTAATAAAGCCTGTAGAAATGGAACTATGGAGAAAATATACGAGCGCTGAATTCAGGTGTATTTCGTTTCCTGGAAACCACTTTTTCTTGTATGAAAAGGATAATGTAAAAGGAATAGCTGATATTCTTTTGGGAAATAAATAACATAATTGTTTAAGAATACTGATAAGCTAAGCTCCGAACTTCAAGCGGGAATTTCACTGAAAAGGATATGGATGTTACGAGGACGGAGAAGAATATATAAATTATGTGACTGAGGCGAAGCTGTTGAAGCTTTGCTTTAGTTTTTTTTTCTCCAAATTTCATTTGATAGGTTATGGTGCAACAGGCGAAAGTACTGTCCTTCTGCCGTATATTATGTCAGGGTGTGATGGTACGATGTGTATTTCACAAGTAAATGATCATTATAAAGCGGTGAAAAAAATGATTCAACTCATGTTCGCTAATAATACTGACATTATTAACACGGTGTCTCTGACACCTTGTATACCTCAAGCAAAATATACGATCCTAAATAATTATGATAAGGCTTATACTTTTGCACCGGTATTTAAGGTTATGCTACCAAACGTGGATTTATTTCCGAATTCCCAGAAAACTGCTGATAACATACGATGGTGGTCGGACATTAGGAATGACGGACAAAGATGTTTTTATGCTTAATCTTGCTAGTAAAGCGTCTAAGGACTTTTTGACCTCGGAATCCAAGTATGAGTACTGCGATTTTAATGAAATAGATGAAGTGGCAAATATATTTAAGAATCGCAAATCCATAGATGGTATTTCGGATACGGTTTCAGCAGAAACAATATTTGAACGCGGATTGTGTTTTAATCCGAGCGCATTTATTAGAGATGAAGTTTTAGGAAATACGAGAAACTATAAGGAATTACTATCTGAACAGAAGCAGCTGGAGAAAGAATTTAAGGAGATAGATTTGGCCTATAAAGATGCAATAAAAAACTTTGTAGAATAGCATTTAGCTTTACTCCGAATGAGTATATCTCTATTCATAAAAAATTGTTTACAGGAATTTATGGAAGCGCTTCGGAACTTAGAGCAACGCTTGTTTATGATTTTTCAGAGGAAAAGAAGTTTAGTTATAAGAATTTGAGCATGGAAGAGATTATTCATCACTTAGCTATCTTTGTATCGAGATTATGGCAGATACATGCATTCGGGGAAGGGAATGCACTGGTTAGAGCTAACTATAACGATTTGAAAAACGGTGTTCATGAAACAACGGAGTATTTGGAATTATTTTTAAGAAATTTATTGCTGGATGAAAAGAATGAGCTTCATAATCGTTCTATGCATATCAGTGGAATGGTTGAAGAAACGGACATTAAAATTTCAAAAGCGAACATTGAGAACCTAGAAGCGGACATTCGAAACAGAATACTTTCTTTTTCTGACATGATTTCAGAAAAAACAATAAATCATGCTTTAGAAATATTTTTAAAGTGTGGAAAAAATGAGTACTTTGGTAGAACGATTGTAGAAGATATTACCGGGTTAAAATCAACAAGAGCATCTGAGCTGATAAAATTGTTGCTTGATAGTAAGGTAATTGTACCTGTAAACGGACATGGAAAAGGAAAATATCGGTTTCAATAAAAATGTTTATTAGGTGATCGATAGGGTGACTGATGGGGTGATTGATAGGGTGTTAATGCCATTCGCAAAACCACCCAATACAAATCTTCGGATCGATATATCACAATATCCGGCAGCAGTATTTACGATAATTCTGATTTAACAAAGTGTTAAAACTTATCGGCGTACCCGTCACACGTTTGCAAAGGCAAACGGTCTGTACACCAAATGGAGTAGGCAGCACTGCTTAAACATGTTAAAATAATATAGGGTGTAAAATGCCAGTAATCATGCGGGTTTGCGATATGTTGAGTACCTGAAAAATGATGCCGCATGTGGAGACGGTGGTGCTTTTGAGCCGCCAAAAAGACTGATGATTGTGTTAGGTACTTCATATATAGAATAATGTTAAAAGTAGGGTAGCCTCGGTAAAATATATTTTTTACCGAGGCTCTTTATGTTTTAAATAAGAAGCTGTTTGATAAGAAAAATGGAGATGACAAGGACGATGACGTAACAAATAGATAATGTATTGGTAATTGTGCAACGGCCTGTTGCGTAATTTGTAGGAGAAATGCTATGGCAGAAAATACGGAATTAATGACATTGGATAATATATGTAATCGGGTTTACATCATAAGAGCACAGCAGGTTATGCTGGATTATGATTTGGCGGAGATTTATGGGTATGAAGTCAAGGCACTGAATCAACAGGTAAAAAGAAATATTGATAGATTCCCAGAGGATTTTATGTTTTAATTAAAAAAAGAAGAAATACCAAAAGAGTTTTCAAAGTCACAAATTGTGACTTTGAATGAAAAGGGAGATAAAAGAGGTACCAATATAAAGAAAATGCCATACGCTTTTACTGAGCAAGCGTATCATTGTGGTGCATCCAGTAAGGATGCAGGAAAGAAATTATGTGCCATAAATAAGATTAAGAATACAGAAATGCTTCGTCTGGTGATAGATAAATTACTATTAGGTTCGGATAAGGTTATTTGATTTTCAAGATTGCAATTTGCAACCTTGAATAATATATGGAAGAAGGGCAATTTTATCATTCTTATAAAAATGATAAAATTAAATTTGACAATAATATACTTAAAAATATACTTTTGGTGTATTATTGATAAAAAATGATCAAATTTAATTAAAAATGAAAAAGTGGTAGTTTCCGAAATGGAAATAACCATATTGTATGGTGCAATACTTAGAAAAATGTATTAAGGAGAAAAGAAAATGTTATTCATATGTTACCCCAAATGTTCAACTTGTCAGAAGGCAAAAAAATGGTTAGATGAACATAGTATAGAATACACAGAACGTCACATCGTGGAGGATAATCCGACGTATAACGAGCTAAAAGAATGGTATATAAAGAGTGAACTTCCGCTTAAAAAGTTCTTTAATACCAGCGGCCTGCTTTACAAAGAAATGCAGCTTAAGGACAAGCTACCTACGATGAGTGAAGAAGAACAATTAAAACTACTGGCAACAAATGGAATGCTTGTGAAGCGTCCTATTCTTGTAATGGAAGGCAAGGTGCTGGTCGGCTTTAAGGAAGCTGAATGGAATGAGCAGCAGTATTAAATTAACTGCTGCTCATTTATAATTAGCTTGAACTGTAAGCCCAGTTTTTCGGCAGCCTTACGGCACAGAATCATTCTTGTCATAAATATTTCAAAATAGTCCATGACGGAACCGAATTTGGTATCAACTGTGAGCTCTAATGTTACGATGGTTTTTTCTTCGTTGATTTTCAGTGTGGATTTTTCTACAGAGTAGTTTACTCTGTCATGAATATCAAATTTTGAGATATCTGAGTTGCGTACACGTGACCTTCTAACATCCGCCTTATCGGCAAGAATCATTGCTGCGGCTACGGTGTTTACGGGGACACCGGTTCCTTCGTCATGATTACCGATTGCAGTAACAATCGTTGCTATTTCGGCAGAATCACATCCCATATCATTTAAGATACTCCATGCCATTACGGCTCCGGATTGTGCGTGATCTTTTCGGTTGACTAAATTGCCAATATCATGTAGATAGCCGGCAATTTTAGCAAGTTCAACGGTTCTGCTATCGTGCCCTAACGTTTTTAGGATATAGCCTGCAGTTTCTGCCACATGCATGACATGTGCAAAACTATGTTCTGTAAATCCCAATGCCCCAAGAGATTCATCAGCACGGATGATATATGTTTTAATTGCTTCGCTTTGTGTAATTTCATTGTAAGTAATCACAATAATACCTCCTTTTGTAAGATATTCTAATTTGATTATAGAAAGCATACAATACTATTTTTACGAAATTAGACTGAAAAATTTGTCTGAATGTGATAGAGTTATTACAAAGTGTGGAACAGATATTAGAAAATGTGAAAAATAAAAATCCACTATAGAATATATTATAATAAAAAAGAGGAGATTACAGCTATGAGCAGAATTAATTTTGGAGCAAAACCATTTATATATCCAATGCCTGTATTGATTGTAGGAACATATGATGAAAACGGTGTACCAAATGCCATGAATGCAGCTTGGGGTACAATTACAGATATGAATGAGATTACGATTAGTATGTCGGAGCATAAAACAACAGAAAATCTGATAAAGACGGGGGCATTTACAGTGAGTATCGGAACAGAAGATACGGTGGTGGCATGTGATTATGTTGGGGTAGAGTCCGCCAGCAAGGTACCAGATAAATTCGAGAAAGCAGGCTTCCATGCTACAAAGAGCGAGTTTGTAAATGCACCATTGATCGACGAGCTTCCAATGGCTCTTGAATGTAAAGTAAAAAGTTACGAAGATGAAATCCTGATTGGAGAAATTGTGAACGTGACTGCAGATGAAAGTATCCTGACAGATGGTCAGATTGATCCAAAGAAACTGAAACCAATCGCTTACGACCCGGTAGGACATACCTATATGGGACTTGGTAAAAAAGTAGGAAATGCGTTTTCGGATGGGATGAAGTTGAGGTAAAAACACTATGGCCTACGAAAAACTATTAAATGAAATATATGCTGCGTTATCCCTTAAATATTTATGGAAAGAATATAAACCTTTTTTTGTAAAAAGTGAGTCACCGGACTGGATTAATGCAACGATGAATTTAGGGATGGAAGTAAGCCAGGCACTTTTACCGGATGATGGGCAGATGGAGAGCTTTATCGAAAAGTATTTGGGAATGCCTAAAGAACAGCTTCCGCCATCGGCAAAGGAACGTTATGGAGACAGATTACATTTCTATAACGGTAGATTTTGGGCGATTCTTCCTGATGAGAGTTTGCCGGATGAATGCATCAAAAAGGCAAAATACAGGTTTGATAAAAAGCTTGAGAAACTGAATACGAATTATTGCGCACAGAAATATAACAGCCTGTATTTATTTCTCCATCCGACAGAAGCAGAGAATGTAGATGTGACCGAGTTGTTTGAATATATGAAGAACAAACAGAGTGTAATGCAGGAAAAATTCCATTGGGTATTTTTAAACTGCACAAAAGTGATATACGTTTGCAATTTTATGGAAGACACGATGGAAGAAATAGTTTTACCACAAAATGCAGAAACTTTTTTAAATACAGAGGCAGAATATCTTAGATATTCAGGCGAGTGGAATGATGGAGTGTCTTTGGATACATAGTGGAACACGTAAATAGGCTATCTTCTTTGCATAGAAGATAGCCTGTATTTATTAGCGTTTATAAAACGATTTCATTGTTCTAGCATATAAATTTTCCAACAAATGGAATGCGTCGAACAATTGCGGCGATAAAAGTACAGAGAATAAAACAAATAATTGCAAATATCGGAACACCTATTATTATCGGAAAAGATAATGGATGGAAACCATTATTTTTAAAAATTTCCATTAGACCAACGTGCATCACATAAACGCCGAGAGTACAAGCAGATAATTCCTGTATAAGTCGGCTGCTTTTGGAAGAAAGCGCAAATTTTTCTTTATGCTCTGTAAAATACAAGTATATTGCTACTACAATAATAAAAGTAAAAAATCCATAGCTGTCATAGACATCTGCAACGGGCTCTTGATGTTTTTGTGCTAACAAATTACCAAAAATCACATTGCATACAGCGGATAAAAATGCACTTATATAAATCAGGCGGTGATATTTTTTATCAATACCTATATAGGAAATATAATAACCCAGGATAAAGTAACCGGCATAGCTACAAACCAAAGGAATATTCATCAGTTCGAAAATATAAAGAATTTCCCCCTGAGTTGTAAATGCTTTAAGTGTAAAAATACCAATTTGAAATACAATAAAAAGAAGTAAAAAGTATTTTATAACAGAACGCTCTGCATGTTTTACGAAGCAATGTAAAACCGGTACTAAACAGTATAAACAAGCAATCATTGGAAGAAACCATAAGTGATAACGTCCTAAAATAAATTCCCGAATAAAGTCTTTCGAGGAAAGCGTCTTGAAATCAAATCTTAAACAATCATAAAAACCATATATACAACTCCAAAAGATAAATAATATTAATATACGTGCTATGTTATGGGTGAAGAGTTTACGAATATTTGTTTCTTTTTCAGGATTTAGAAACAAAGAACCACTTATCATGACAAAGATAGGAACACCAAAACGGAAGAGGGCATTATAACTGTTTGTAATAATCCAATTTGTATCTGAAACAGGTAAGTCATACCAAAATTGAGCAGCACTATGGAGCATTACTACGCTGAATGCAGCGATAATGCGTAAAATGTCAAAATAAAGTAATCGGGTTTCTGATTTCGTATTCATGAAGTATCTCCTATCTGTAGGTACATTATTGCATACCAAATACGGTCTGTCAAAAAGGAATCCGGTATAGAGAAAATGATATATAAAAATTTTAGAAAAATATAAGATGTTAAAAAATACAAGTTGTATTAAGATATAAGTAATAGATTAATACATCAAAAAAGGTGGAGACAGACCATGCGAAATCATATAAAATCCAATTCATCCATAACAGAACGTTTTGAATTCCGCGATATTCACCAAGAGGAGGCGGATCAGGCGGTGGCTATAGAGCAAATATGCTTTCCGCCACATGAGGCATGTTCTGAAAAACATATGAAAGCAAGAATTGCGAAAGTGCCGGAGCTGTTTTTGGTGGCAATAGATAAAGAAACCGGAAAGATAGCGGGATTTTTAAATGGACTTGCCACAAAGGAAACAGCGTTCCGGGATGAATTTTTCATCGACGAAAATTTACATGATGTGCAGGGGTCACATGTTATGTTGTTGGGGCTGGATGTGCTTCCTGAATATAGAGGACAAGGTCTTGCAACAGAAATTGTGTATCAATATATTTGTCGGGAAGCGCAGAACGGTAGAAAAGTACTTGTGCTGACTTGCCTGGAGTCCAAAGTAGAAATGTATAAAAAGATGGGATTTCAGGATAATGGTCTTGCGAACTCCACGTGGGGTGGCGAGGCATGGCATGAAATGAGCTACGAGATTTCTGGTAGTACGGATAAGAAGAGAAATATTTCTTACCGGGAAGAAGAAATTGCAAGTTGTGCATGTATATATGGCTAAAAGGAAGTTGTGCGGAGGTGTGTGATGACTCAATCGGTAGAGAAAAATCAGCCAAAAAGACTCTTTTTTATATACAATCCAAAATCCGGTAAGGGAAAAATCAAAAGCAACCTGATGGATATTATCGATGTTTTTGTAAAAGCTGGTTTCGCTGTTACGGTATATCCGACACAAGAAACAGGGGATGCGACGGAGCAGATAAAAAATATTGAGACGGGTTTTTATGATTTGGTTGTGTGTAGCGGTGGAGATGGAACATTAGACGAAGTAGTTGCGGGTATGATGCAGAGAGAGGAAAAACTCCCGATTGGCTATATTCCTGCAGGAAGTACGAATGACTTTGCGAGAAGTCTTGGTATTTCTGATAATATGTCACAGGCAGCAAAAGATATCATGGAAGGAACGGTTTTTCAGTGTGATGTGGGTGGTTTTAATGGGAAATCATTTGTTTATGTGGCGGCATTCGGACTTTTTACAGAGGTAACTTACGAGACAGACCAACATCTGAAAAATATATTGGGACATACTGCGTATGTATTGGAAGGAGTAAAGAGTTTATCATCCATAGAGTCTTATGAAATGCGTATAGAGAGTGAAGAAGAGAGCATAGAAGGAGACTTTATTTTTGGAATGATTACCAATTCTTTGTCGATAGGCGGCTTTAAAAATCTGGCAGCAAGAGATGCAGTGCTTGATGATGGTGTGTTTGAAGCAGTATTTATCAAACGCCCTACAAATGTGGCGGATTTGAATAGCATTGTTGTTTCACTTGTGACACAAAATTATGATGCGTCCTGCATTAAAGTATTGAAAACCTCTTCTCTAAAGATTCAAAGTGAAACGGAAGTAAAGTGGACACTGGACGGCGAATTTGGTGGAAGCATTATGGATGTAGAAATATATAATCATAGAAAGGCACTTTCTATAATAGTAAAAGAAAGTGAACAGATAGAAGCAAAAGAGAGCGAAAAAGAATAGAAAGAAAAAGGCTGCTACCTTATAGATATTCTGTAAGGTAGCAGCTTTTTTGATTTACAAATGTACTTTTTTAATAATGCGGTCAATCCATTTTTCGATAATAATATGATAAAGCCATGCCGTTACTAAAGTTAGAACCAATGTAATGATAAAAATTACAAATACGGCAAGATGATAATTTTCAAAGGAAGCAAGCAGGGATGGAATGACTTTAACCCCTAACAGTCCGATTATCAGTCCGTGCTGCAAATATACACCCATGGATATTTCACCAAGCTTGTCCAAAAGCTTTGAAGATAAAATGGGATGTGCGTTTACTATGAGCAAACCTGCCATTAAGATAAATACGCTGAGTCCGTGTATCGCTGTCATGCTGCTGGCAGGGAAAAGCTTGCCAAAAACTTTCATGAAGAATATATGAACCGGATTGACGGGTGTAGCTAAGGAAGGATAGCTTCCAATAAATAAACCAATAAGAATCAGAATGATTCCAACAACATTTCGGAAAAACTTGCTTTCGCAAAAGCGAAGGTACAGCGTTTTGTGCTTGAAAAAGTCAAAATACTGTTCCATACGGTTGTGATAATACATATCTGCTAAAATAACACCAAGAATGATGTTGAAATTATGTGGTAAAAGGTATTCTAACGGAAACGAAACAAACAGATATATAAAAGGCATATACCATCTCTTTTTGGTGCTCCATGTGCCAAGAAAAGCTGCCAAAATGGCACCAAACAGGAAATATTCCATGGTCCATAAGGTGCCTAGAATATTAGCACTTGGCATAATCCATTGGAAAAACAAAACTTCCAAAATAAGTTG
Organism: Lachnospiraceae bacterium; assembly: GCA_015056725.1. GTDB lineage: Bacteria > Bacillota > Clostridia > Lachnospirales > Lachnospiraceae > 1XD8-76. The sequence goes on from SVFS01000019.1 coordinate 26,176, forward strand.
TATAAAGTTCAAATGAAACGGCATTAACTGTAATCCGGGTACAAGGAGTGCGGCAATGTTATTGATAAGATAGATAGTGATGCCAATAACAGCGACATTGAGCATCAGACGCAGGTAGCGTTTGATGCAAATATTTAAAAAATCAATTTCTTTTTCCTGCATATTAAGCTTTATAACTTTTCCTGCAAATAAAAATGCGGAAATAATGAGAAAAAGGCAAACAGGAACATTACCGTTTACAATAACACCGTAAGGCTGATAAGCCATAGCGGCATCTATACCGGATTCTGTTAGAGAATCTGCGGGGTCTCCTGAAAGAGTGGCTTTATAAAAAGTAAGAACAAAATGGTGAAAGAAAACCCATATGCAGGCGATTCCTTTTAATCCATTAATCCATTTTATACGTGTAGAATTCATTATGATAGTCTCCTTTTAATACATGAATTATATCATATTGTAAAAGTGGTGCAACGAATTTTCATGTCAACATTTGAAGCATATCTGAAAACGTTAGGAATATAATAATAAAAGAGTCGGCATTTGTCCCGAGTCATCGTAGACTAATGACAAATGCCGACATTTTTATTCGTTTCCTGAAGCTGATTCTTGAGGTACATTGCGAAACTCACTTGGAGATTTGCCAATTTGTTTCTTGAAAGCCTTGGTAAAGGTGAACGGATCGCCGTAGCCGACTTTCATAGCAATCGTCTGGATGCTCATGTTTGTGTCTAAAAGTAACTTGGAAGCTATTTTCATACGGTAGAAAATCAGATATTCCTGGAGCGAATAGCCGGTGGCAGCTTTAAACAGTCTGGTTAGGTAACTGCGATTCAGACCACAAACGTAGGCAATGGTTTCGACTTTGATTGGTTCAGCGTATTTAAGCTGTATATAGGAAATCACATTTTTTACGTACAGAAGGGAGTCGTCAACCGAAGGTTTTATCCGATGCTCCGAGTTGTTGATTAGATAATCACAGAGGGTATATAAGCCTCCGATGCAGTAGTATTCCCGGTCGTAGTGTTTCAGAATATCAAAAGCTAACGCTTCGATTTCTTCAATGCATCCCATCGGAGTGAAAATTGGATTATCATAATCAAGTCCGGCTTCTTTGAAAATGGAAACATGCTTTGGTCCACCGATATGAAACCATACATATTCCCATGGGTCTTTTTCATCTGCCTGATAAAAAGCATGTGCATTTTCAGGAATCAGGAAAGCCTGATGTGCATGAACGGAGTATTCTTTTCCGTCCAAAATAAGCCGACCTTTTCCTCTTACTACAATATGTAGAATGCAACGTTTAACAACGTAATGCTCGTAAGAATATCCGGGATCACAGGCACATGTGCCTAATTCATACAGATAAAAATCATCTGAATTTTCATAGTTAACAAACTTACAAAAATCACATCCTAATAAAGCCATTTCAAATCCTCCGCATCATAAAACATCGGGTTTAATAGTGTTTATGGCAATATTATATTTTAATGTGACTCAAAAGGCAATCACATATGTCACATTTAGACATAAAAAAACGAGATTTAGACATGTTTCGAATTATTGTTTTAAGCTATAGTGAACATGTAATACTTGCTGACTACAAGTATTGGCATTGCTTTCTGAGGAGACAAAGCAATGTTGTAAAAGTATAAGATGCAAAATGATTTTGCATAGAAAGGGCGTATAAATGAATATTGTTTGGCATGAAAAAACAAAGCAGTTTCATTTGTATAATGATACAATCAGTTATATCATGTATGTCCAACCAAACGGTGAAATGGGTCAGTTATATTTTGGCGGCAAAATACGGGACAAAGAAGATTTCCTGTATCTGTCCTATCGCAATTTTCGGCCGATGGTACCGGGATGCGGATTTGATGAAACATTTTCCATGGAGCTTAACAGACAGGAATATCCGGGATTTGGTACTACAGATCTTGGAACCAGTGCATATCAGATTGAGTGCGAAAATGGTAACAGAGTAAGTGCTTTCAAATATGAATCACATACGATTTATTCAGGAAAGAAAGCGCTGGACGGACTGCCATCTACTTACGCCGGTGAAGATGATGCGATGAGCCTTGATGTGACACTTTATGACGCGGCTGCAGATGTAAGAATGGTGTTAACATATACTATTTATAATACATTAGCGGTTGTTACAAGAAGTGTCCGCTTCGTAAATTGCGGTAAGAAACAAGTAGTATTGAATAAAGCACTCAGTGCCTGTGTGGATCTTCCGGATCAGAATTATGAATGGATGCAGTTTTCCGGAGCATGGGCGAGAGAAAGAAAGCCAATCGTACGTAAGATTGAGTGCGGCGTAGTATCTATTGAAAGTAAAAGAGGCGGCTCAAGTCCGAATCAGAATCCTTTCATTATAGTTAAAAGACCGAATACAGATGAATTTTCCGGAGAAGCTATCGGAATGTCTTTTGTATACAGTGGCAATTTCGTAGCATTGGCTGATGCAGATACATATGGAAGATTAAGACTTCTCATGGGAATCCATCCGGAAACTTTCAGATGGCCATTACAGGAGAATGAAACCTTTACGACACCGGAAGTGATTATTGCCTATTCCGAAAACGGAATGAACAATCTTAGTCAGACATACCACGACTTATATAATAATTATCTGGTACGTGGAAATTGGAAAAAGAGACCAAGGCCTATCCTGTTAAATAACTGGGAAGCAACCTTTATGGATTTTGATGAAGATAAGATTGTGAAGATTGCAACCAAAGGAAAAGAAGCCGGTGTTGAATTATTCGTATTGGATGACGGATGGTTTGGTAAGCGTGATGATGATTATGCAGGACTTGGTGATTGGGTTGAAAATCCGAAAAAATTACCAAATGGAATGAAAGGTCTTGCAAAGAAAATAAATGAACTTGGATTAGAATTCGGTTTTTGGATTGAACCGGAGATGGTGAACCCGGATAGTGACTTATATCGTGAACATCCGGACTGGGCATTTGCAGTTCCTGGAATTGAGCCGGCTCTTGGAAGACACCAGTATGTATTGGATTTTTCCAAAGATGAAGTAGTCGATTATATTTACGAAATGCTTTATAAGGTAATTGACGGAGCGAACATTGCTTATATTAAATGGGATATGAACAGAACATTAACAGATGTGTTCTCCCATGGAATACCTGGCGAATTGCAGGGATGTGTATATCACAAATATGTGTTGGGAGTATATAAACTCTATACAAAACTGATTTCTGCGTTCCCGGATATTTTATTCGAATCCTGTTCCAGTGGTGGTGCCAGATTTGATGCGGGCATGATGTACTACGCACCACAAGCATGGTGTAGTGACAATACAGATGGTGCTGACCGTGTCAGAATCCAGTATGGTACTTCTTATGGATATCCACTGTCTTCTATCGGAGCACATGTTTCGGCTGTTCCGAACCAGCAGACAGGAAGAACAGTATCCATTGATTTCAGGGCAAATGTTGCATGCTTTGGAACATTCGGCTATGAGCTTGATTTGAACCATTTGGATGATCAGGAATTTGAAAGAGTAAAAGAACAAATTAAGTTTATGAAGGAATACAGAGAATTCCTTCAGTATGGAAAATTCTACAGACTCTTATCTCCATATGAAAGCGACCTGGCAGCTTGGATGGTGGTATCACCGGATGAGAAAAAAGCGTTGGTTGGTGTATATACAATGCGTTCCATGGTAAATTCTGTGGATGGCAGAATACGACTTCAGGGATTGGATGAGAGTGCACTTTATTGCATTGGCGAACAATCTTATTACGGAGATGAGCTGATGAAAGCCGGATTGGTATTAAATGGTAAGAACGCACCTAGCTTTACAAAAGAAACAGATTACAGTTCTTGCTTAATCCATCTGATTAAAAAATAGTACATGTCACATATAGACATGAATTGATAACATAAGCCCATGTCTATATGTGCTATGAAAGATTATATTTATGGTGTAGTCAGTGAGTATACACTATAAATTGTATACTAAAAATTCTTTTAGGGAGGGTATCATGAAAAAGAGAATTATCGCATTATTATTAAGTACTTTAATGGTTACTTCACTCGTTGGATGTGGCGCTACAGAAGAAGCTCCTGCAGCAGCTCCAGCAGCTACAGAAGAAGCAGCTCCAGCAGCAGAAGCTGAAGCAGAAGCAGAAGAACCTACAAGCATTGGTTCAAGTGTTGAAGGCGAACTTACAGTAACAATTTGGGACGAAGGTCAGAGACCTGGTTTACAGCAGATCGTGGACGAATGGAGTGCACAGTCTGGCGTTAAAGCAACTATTCAGGTAGTTGACTGGAACAGCTATTGGACATTACTTGAAGCAGGTGCTACAGGTGGAGAACTTCCAGACGTATTCTGGATGCATTCAAACGTAGCTCAGATGTATATGGAAAACGATATGCTTCTTGACCTTACAGATAGAATCAGCGCAAGTGATAAAATCGACCTTGCTAACTACTATGAAGGTATCGTAAATCTTTACCAGTCTGAAGGCAAACAGTACGCAATTCCAAAGGATATCGATACAATCGCATTATGGTATAACAAAACTATCTTTGATGAAATGGGCGTAGCTTATCCAGACGAAACATGGACATGGAATGATTTCGCAGATGCAGCAGCTAAACTTACAAACGACGAACATTGGGGTTATGCAATCCAGCCGGGTAACAACCAGGAAGGTTTCTATAACACAATCTACTCCATGGGTGGTTCTGTAATTAGCGAAGACAAGAAAACATCCGGATTTGATGATCCTAACACAATTAAAGCTATGGAACTCTTCACAGATATGATCGCAGCAGGAAGCTGTCCAGACCTTGCAACAGTTTCCGAAACAGCTCCAAACGAACTTCTTTGTGCTGGTAAAGTAGCAATGTCTATCAACGGTTCTTGGATGCTCGCTGGTTACCGTGATAACGAATACGCAGCAGCTAACTGTGACGTAGCAGTTCTTCCTTATACAAATGATCCTTCTGACCGTGTATCTATCTACAATGGTCTTGGATGGGCAGCAGCAGCTAACGGCAAAAACATTGACGCAGCTTGGTCTCTTATCGAACACCTTACATCTAAAGAAGGTCAGTTAAAACAGGCTGAACTTGGTGTTACAATGTCAGCTTATGAAGGAACAAGTGATGCATGGGTTAACAGTGTAGATTGCTTCGACCTTAACGGACATATGAAGATGCTTGATGCAAAACTTGTATTTAGACCATACTCCAGAGTTACTACAGTTTGGGAAGATATGATGACAGAAAAACTGAAAGAAGCTTGGACAGGTGAAAAAGCAACAGCTGATGTTTGTGCTGATATCGCAGCAGAAATGAATGCAGCTCTTGCAGAAGAATAAGAATATATCATTTCTTATTGAATAAGATGTAATTTGATGAAATAATAACTTTAGGAAAGTGCAACATAGGTTCTGTGTTGCACTTTCTATACAAGAAAAAGATTTAGGATATAAGGAGAATATTTTGAAAACAACAAAAATGACTCCACGACAAAAGAATGAGATGCTTTGGGGATGGATCTTTATTGCACCAACCATGCTTGGATTGATTGTGCTTAATATTATTCCTATCTTCCAAACAATACACCAAAGCTTTTACAAGACAGGAGACTTTGGAAAAGGAAATAAGTTTGTAGGTCTTGCCAACTATCAGAAAGTATTTGGCGATACAGAAGTATGGCAGGCACTTTGGAATACGGCAAAGTATGCAATCGTAGAAGTGCCGATTTCTATCGTAATTGCATTAGTACTGGCTGTATTTCTGAATAAAAAGATAAAAGGTCGAAGTGCGTTCAGAACCATTATGTTCTTGCCGATGATTGTTGCACCGGCAGCAGTTGCCATGGTTTGGAAGTGGATATATAATTCCAACTTTGGTCTCATTAACAATGTTTTTGGCACAGAAGTGAATTGGATTTCAAATCCTCAGATTGCTATTTACTCCATTGCGGTAATCGGTATTTGGGGAGTTATAGGATATAATATGGTACTTTTCATAGCAGGTCTGCAGGAAGTACCAAGAGATTATTATGAAGCTGCTTCGTTGGATGGAGCGAATGGTTTTAATCAGTTTATACATATAACAGTTCCGCTTATTTCTCCAACTATTTTCTTCGTACTCGTTACAAGAGTAATTGCAGCTATGCAGGTATTCGACGTAATCTATATGATTATTGATTACAACAATCCGGCACTTAAGAAAACGGAATCGCTGGTATATCTTTTCTACAAATACTCCTTTGAACAGAGCAAGAAGGGATATGGCGCAACTGTAGTTGTAATTCTTTTGGCAGTAATTATGGTGCTTACGGTAATTCAGCTTATTGGCCAGAAGAAATGGGTTCACTATGAATAGTAAGGGATGAGATGATAAATGAAAAAAATAAAAATTAGTACAATTGTAATTTATATAATCTTGATTTTCTTTGCTTTTATCATGCTTGCTCCTTTTGTATGGATGCTTCTGACTGCATTTAAGACGACAGCAGAAACCATGCAGGTAGATCCGTTTGTATTGGTGCCTGAAGTGTGGCAGGTTGAGAATTTTAGTAAAGTTGTCAAGGCTATGGACTTTGTAAAATTGTATATTAACACAATTGCTATGATTGCGTTGCGTGTGTTGTGTGCAATTCTTACATCAACAATCGCCGGATACGCATTTGCAAGACTGGAGTTTAAAGGAAAAAACTTTATGTTTGCTTTAGTTTTGTTACAGATGATGATACCGGTACAGATTTTTATTATTCCGCAGTATGTTATGGTAAGTAAGCTTCATCTTACAAATACTGTATGGGGACTTGTATTCCCGGGACTTGTTTCCGCATTTGGTACGTTCCTTTTGAAACAGGCGTATATGGGACTTCCTAGAGATTTAGAAGAAGCAGCAAGATTAGACGGTTGTAATATACCACAGACATTTTTGCATATTATGGCTCCGCTGACAAAGTCATCTATGGTAGCCTTGGGTATTTTTACCGCCGTGTTTGCATATAAGGATCTTATGTGGCCGATGATTGTCTGCCCGGATTCCAAAAAGACTACTCTTGCATCTGCACTTGCAAAGATGAGTGGTCAGTATTCACAAAAGTATCCGGAGCTCATGATGGCAGCATTGATTTCATGTGTTCCAATGATTATTATTTATATTTTCTTCCAGAAACAGTTTATCGAAGGTATTGCAACTTCCGGAGGAAAATTATAAAATGTGTTTAACAAAAAGCTGTTATGTGAATGTAAAATTCGCATAACAGCTTTTTTAATAGTATTAAAAACACAAAAGATACTTTTTATGTATAGAAATTCTAATTTATCCACGTAATAAGCTCCTGTGGAAGCATTCTCGTCAGTAAATCGTCCAGCTTGTCTGCCTGAATTGGTTTTGAGAAATAATCATCAAAGCCATATCCAAGGTATTGTTCGCGGCATCCGGATATAGCATTTGCAGTAAGTGCGATTACGGTAGCATCATGATTAGGATTAGCCATATCTTTACGCAAAAGATGAAGCGTTTCCACACCATCCATTTCCGGCATCATGTGATCCATGAAAATGAGATTGTATGTTTTCTCTTTGGTAAGTTCTAAGGCTTTTTTTCCGCTTGATGCGGTGTCTACATTTACTAAGGTACGTTTGAGAAGGCCTTTCATTAAAGACAGATTTACCATATTATCGTCTACCACTAAAATAGTTGCTTTTTCGGCGGTAAACTTATTTGCTTTTGCCGCAGTATTTCTGGACTGGGCAAGAGAGGCGTCTATATTTTGAATAGGTGTGGTGTCGATAACTTTTTGAGGAATATATACATTAAAGGTTGATCCCTCTCCATACGTACTCTTTACGGTAATAGTACCGTTCATTAATTCTACAAGCTGCTTGGCAATATTAAGTCCAAGACCGGAGCCCTGAATAGTTCGGTTTTTGTTCAGATCCAGGCGTTTAAAGCTGTCAAACAATTTTGTCAGGTCTTCTTCTTTAATCCCAATACCGGTATCGGTAACAGAAAAGCAAAGCGTTATATATTCTTCATTAATCTGCCTGAAATAAACCTTTAAGGAAACACTTCCCTGTTTTGTATATTTGACAGCATTGGAAAGAATATTTACAAGAATCTGCTTGATGCGGATATCGTCTCCGTAAAGCTTGGAAGGCAGATTTGCGTCAATATCCACTTTGGTGGAAATTGGCTTGCCGCCGGCACGGGCTTTGAACAATAAACTTAAATCTTGTAGTAAAGAGGAAAGATTATAGGTATCCTCTGCCAGTTCCAACTGTCCGGATTCGATTTTGGTAAAATCCAAAATGTCATTAACCAGTCCGAGTAACATATTACTTGCATTTTGGATGTCATGTGCATATCCCTGAATGGATGCATCTTCATTTTCTCGAAGGATCATTTCATTCATACCGATGATAACGTTAATCGGAGTACGAATTTCATGTGACATATTTGCAAGGAACTTGGTTTGCGCGTTCTTTGCCATAATGGCTTGTTGTTTGTTTCTCTCGGAAGTAATTAAGTCTTGTCCGGACTTGATGATTGCCATAATGAGAAGGAAAAGCAATCCGATGGCGAGAACAGTTCCCATAGTCAGATTCGTGTTCAAATAATAGAGAATCATTTCAAAAACTGCTGTTGCGAGCAATCCGAAAAAGCCGATACCGATAAAAATATATTCGGAAAGATATTTCTTATAAAAATCAATAATAATAGTAGCAACAATTGTAACAACACATAGTAATAATCCAATATGGACGAAAATAAGTGTTTGCGTAAACTGCATAATATTAAAAATCTGCAAAAGTGTTAATACAAAAAATGTAATAGTGGAGTATAGCAACGGGAAAAAGTATAGTTTCCGATAGCGCCCATTTTGAATTTCATCTAAGTAGATAAGCATTGGAAATGGAACAAGCATTAAGCTCCAATATGCATACGCCGAAAAGGCCGATAAGTTAGGGAGAATAAGCTGTCGTATTTCTAACTCTGTCAGCATCCAGAAAGAGCACAGCATAATTGCCAGAGACAGAGAGTGAAGGGATAATTGCTTTTTGTAAATATATTTGAGAATCAAACAAATGAAAACGCAAAATAGGCTTAGCATAAATAAAAAGCCGGAAACTACGGTTTTTATCGTTGATCCTTCAAACAAATGATACCATATGCTATAACGGTCACCTATTAATACCTGCGACATGGTTCCGGCATAGCGCACATTGCTGGAAAACTGATAGGAAAGCTCCTTGCCGGCATCTGCACTTTGTAATTCCACAAACAAATAGCGGGTAATACTGCCATTGCCCATAGGACGGGAGTTTTCTGTGTTGTAATGATAACGAAGAACGCCATCAATATAGACATCGACATCCTGCCATATTGTATAGAAGCATAAATATGTACCATCAGAAATTGTTTCGGGAAGAGTTGTAGATAGTGTAACAATTTCTCCGGGTTCAGCCGGGATTTTACTTGGAACATCCACAGGAAGCTGTTCACCGTTTTCTTTTACCTGCGTCCAGTTAGACTGAAAAACCTGACAATAGGAGGTTTCTATATCGCGTTCATCCGGCAGAAATATTTGAGAAACAAACAAATATGTCAGTAACAAAAACAGGATTATGGTTATAAGTTGTTTTAAAGGTTCTGTGTAAGTTAATAATAGATTGTTATTGTATTTCTTTTGCATAAAATATGCTCCTAATTATGTGCACTAATAAACAGACGATTGTTACAAACAGAAAATAAAAACGAGATATTAATCTATAAAATAACAATATCATGGACGAGATCTTTTCGCAATGAAATGAGAGGGCAAAACCGCATAAAATGAATTGAAAATACAATATGTGCATGGTAAGATTAATCAAAAAGGGAGATGAAAGCTTATGAAGAAACGTGCAATTATTGCGGGACATATTTGTTTGGACATTACACCGGCAATTACCGGAAAGAAATGCAATAAACTGACAGATGTTTTGTCTCCGGGGAAGCTGGTACAAGTAGGTGATGTAACAGTAAGCACAGGCGGAGCTGTAGCAAATACAGGACTTGCCATGAAAATATTGGGGGCAGATGTTTCACTGATGGGAAAAGTGGGTGCAGATGCGTTTGGTCAGATTTTGCTCAATATCGTGAATGAATATGATGCTGCGGATGGTATGGTAGTTGACCATGAGGCAGAAAGCTCCTATACCATTGTTGTTGCTGTGCCCGGAATTGACAGAGTGTTTTTACATAATCCCGGTGCAAATAATTGCTTCTATGCAGCGGATGTGTCAGAAGAAGCGTTAAAGCAGGCAGATCATTTCCATTTTGGATATCCTACAATCATGGAGTCTATGTTTATAAAGGAAGGCAGTGAATTGGTTGCCTTAATGAAAAAGGTAAAAGAAGCCGGACTTACGACTTCGTTGGATTTATCGGCAGTAGATCAGGATTCACCGGCAGGAGCAGCCGATTGGGATGCCATTTTAAAGAAAACTTTACCGTATGTGGACTTTTTTGTTCCGAGTGCGGAAGAGCTTTGCTATATGCTGGATGAAGAAAAAATGCATACATGGGAAAGCCTTGCAGAGAAAGAAGGAAAAGACATTACGGAAGTGATAGATATTGATAACGATATTAAGCCGCTTGCAAAAAAATGTATGGAATATGGAGCCAAAGTGCTTATTATCAAGTGTGGCGCGGCAGGAATGTATTATTGCAGCGGCTCAAAAGAGGAACTGCAGTATCTGGCAAAGCATCGTATTGACGTAGATGCGTGGGCAGGACGTGATGGCTTTGAGAAAAGCTACGTACCTGAAAAGGTTCTTTCCGGAACCGGTGCAGGAGATACAAGCATTGCAGCGTTTTTAACAGCGATGCTGGAAGGCTATGGCTTTGAGGATGCAATGCATTTTGCTACAGCAACAGGCGCATTATGCGTGGCTTGTTATGATTCTTTGTCAGGGATATTACCACTGGAAGAAGTGAAAAAGAAAATCGATGCCGGTTGGGAAAAGGCATAAAACAAATTATAGAAAATAGATGTAGAGGGAAATCGTATGAAGGTATGGAAGAATTACAAACTTGGAGATATGCAGGCAATTTATCTGACGGAAACAGATGCGGTATATCCGGAACGAAAAAATATGGAGCTTCTTCTGCTTCCGGTAGATGTGGATTACAGAGAAGAAGCTATAGAGAAACCGTATGGAGACAGTCTCGTTCAGCTTAAAATTGCAGGAGATGCTTATCTTGGCGGTTATATTGGCGGTCGAACCATGCGTCAGGGACAGAGCGTTACCGATTTACAGTTTAAAGCGCAGACTTGTGGAAAAAGTGGAGAAACTACCGACATTTGCACGACGCTTGTGGATGAAAGAGGTTACGAAGTGTCACATCATCTGCTTTATACAGATGGAGATAAAGCGCTTAGAAGTTATACGGTATTTACAAATAATAGTACAGAGTCTGTAAGTCTTGAAATGCTTTCCAGCTTTTCTATGAACAGAATTTCTCCATTTATGGGAAATGCTACAAATCAGCTTAAGATGCACAGACTTCGTTCGGTTTGGAGTATGGAGGGCCGTTTGGAAAGTATAGATGTGGAAGACTTACAGTTAGAGGCTTCATGGGCGGGACATGCGGTTCGCTGTGAACGTTTCGGACAGGCTGGTTCCATGCCGGTAAACGGTTTTTTCCCATACATAGTAATGGAAGATAAGAAAGAAGATATTTTCTGGGGAGCACAGATTGCACATAATGCATCCTGGCAGATAGAAGTATTCAGACGCGGTACACAGATACAGGTGTCAGGTGGTTTGGCAGACAGAGAATTTGGCCATTGGATGAAAAATATTTCGGCAGGAGAAAGCTTTGCAACTCCGGAAGCGATTTTGTCAGTATGTCATAGTGGCGGTGTAGATCGTATTTCCCAGAGATTGACAAGTGCTCTTGAAAGAGAAATGGATAATGGGCCGGAGTGCGAACAGAGCCTGCCGGTTATGTTTAATGAATACTGTACCACATGGGGAGATCCATCTCATGCTAATATTTGTAATATTGTAAATGCCATCAAAGACAAAGGCTTTGCGTATTTTGTCATCGATGCGGGCTGGTATCGCCGGAATGGAATTCCATGGGATTATGATATCGGGGATTATAATGTGTCTCCGGAGCTGTTCCCGGAAGGACTGGATAAAACGGTAGAGGTTATCAAGGCACATAACATGAAGCCGGGTATCTGGTTTGAAATTGATAATGTGGGTGAAAAGTCAAAGGCTTATCAGATGGAAGAGCATTTACTTCATCGCGACGGCAAGGTACTTACCACAACGATGCGCCGTTTCCGCGATATGCGTCAGCCTTGGGTGCAGGACTTTTTAACGGAAAAAGTAATCGATATGCTGAAAAAGTACGGTTTTGAATATATGAAGATGGATTATAATGAATCTATTGGTATTGGCTGTGATGGTGCAGAATCACTTGGTGAAGGTCTGCGTCAGAATATGGCAGCTTCGCTTGCTTTTATTGAAAAGGTAAAAGAGGAGATTCCGGAGCTCATTTTAGAAAACTGTTCTTCCGGTGGTCATAAACTGGAACCGCTTATGATGAGTAAATGCAGTATGGCATCTTTTTCGGATGCTCATGAGTGTGAAGAAATTCCGATTATAGCACTCAATCTTCACAGAGCTATTTTGCCAAGACAAAGCCAGATTTGGGCAGTTATCAGAGAAACAGATTCTCTGAAGCGTATTGCATATTCTATGGCAAATACATTCCTTGGAAGATGCTGTGTATCAGGTCATGTTTTAAATCTTACAGATATGCAGTGGGATGTTCTTGACAGAGGTATTGCATTCTACAAAAAGATTGCAGATATAATAAAGAAGGGTGAGTCCTATCGTTTTGGACCGGATATTAAAGCGTACCGCCATGCAGAAGGCTGGCAGGGCCTTGTGCGTGTAGGTGAGAATGGCGATGCTTACGTAGTACTTCATAATTTCTATAATCAGAAGGAAGACATTGATATTGTGCTTCCAACAGACGACGCTTATGAAATAACAGACGTATATTCTGATACGGATGAAAGAGTTATATTGAATAACGGAGTCCTTTCCTGGTCTCCGACAGAAGAAATGAAAGCAGTTGCTGTTTATTTAAAAAAGAAGAAAGAGTACTAGACAGATGAGTATTATTCGAAGTAAAGATGTCGTTGATATTATCTTAAAGACACTGGGGATTGTAGACTCGGATATTTCAAGACATGGTGACATAACGGCATATTTATTATATAAACTTTTAGGAAAAAGTGATATTGAATTTACGAAGCAGGAATTGCTTGATTACGTTCTGATAGGGCTTTTGCATGATATCGGATTGTATCAGGGTGATGTGGCGCTTAAGGAGTCTGAATCAGAAGAGCCGGGACCGCACTCCTTATATGGATATTTATTTGTAAAGTTTTTGTCACCACTTGGAGATAAAGCAGACATTATCAAATACCATCATGTAAACTTGAACAGATATTCAATGCTCCAGATGGATGAAAAAGACAAAAAGGTGCTAAAGTATTTAAGTGTTGTAGATAAAATGGAACAGTTCCGTTCCGGCATTCTGCCATCTACTTACTTTAAAGAGAAGCGGGATATTACTTTTTCGGGTCATGTGTTTGACCTATTTATGGAGCTGGAAGCAAAGGAACACGTGCTGGAAAATTTGGGAAATGGTTCCTATAAAGAAGAGATGAATCATTTCTGGCAGACAAATCCTATGAACGAGCGTTACAAAGATAAGTTTTTGGAAATGCTTGTATATACTATCGATTTCAGAAGCGAAGTTACGGTAATACATACGATGTCTACAGTAAATTTTGCAGAACAGCTTGGTAAACTGCTTCGCTTAAGTCAGGAAGAGATTAAACATATCCATTATGGTGCTCTTTTGCATGACCTTGGCAAGATTGCCATTCCGCTTAAAATTTTAGAATCAACAAGCCGTCTTTCCGATAAAGAGATGGAAGTGATGAAGTCCCATGTAAAGGTAACGGAGTACATTCTGGAAGATTTCATTCATCCGGTTGTATTACAGTTGGCGGTACGCCATCATGAAAAACTGGACGGTTCAGGATATCCATATGGTTTGGAAGAAAAAGATTTGACACTTTCGCAGCAGATTATTGCGGTGGCAGATATTTTAAGTGCGTTGTATAGTAAGC
>SVFS01000102.1 GCA_015056725.1 Lachnospiraceae bacterium
ATCGGTTTGATATCTACATCCGGTGTAAGATTCTCCATTTTCATTTTATCAATTACTTTTGTCAAACTAATACTTGCCATACCCTATCTCCTTTGTGTTTGTCTGCAAAATGTGATTGTTTCAAAAATTCATTACTATCGATATTTTAACATATGGGAACAGAAAAACCTAGTTCCCTTTTCCTTCACTATGGAAAAATGCATATATTTCCTTCGCAACACGTTCCGGTATCTGTGGAATTTCCGCAAGTTCTTCTACTGACGCACTTGTCATTTCTTCAATGGAGTTAAAATGACGCATCAATGCTTTTCTTCTGCTTTCTCCAACACCTGGTATATCATCCAAAACGGATTTTACCTGACTCTTGCTTCGCAAAGACCGATGATACTCGATTGCAAACCTGTGTGCCTCATCCTGTATTCTGGTAATCAGCTTAAATCCTTCGGAATGCCTGTCAATCGGTATTTCCACATTATTATAATACAATCCCCTTGTTCTGTGGTTGTCATCTTTTACCATACCACATACCGGTATATCAAGCTGTAACTCCTCCAGAACCTGAAGTGCAATATTTACCTGTCCTTTTCCTCCATCCATTAAAAGCAAGTCCGGAAACTTCGTAAAAGAACCGTACTGGGCATCCATTTGTTTTTCCCGTAACAGCTCCGCTTCTTCCAATCCGTGTTCAAACCGCCTTGTCAACACTTCTTTCATACAAGCATAATCATCCGGTCCTGCAACAGTTTTTATCTTAAACTTCCTATAATCGCTTCGCTTTTCTTTTCCTTTTTCAAATACGACCATGGAACCAACATTTTCAAAACCGCTGATGTTGGAAATATCAAAAGCTTCCATTCTATGAATATTTTTCAAATGAAGCAGCGTCGCAATTTCTTTAACCGCGCCCAGCGTACGGCCTTCTTCTCTTTTTATTTTTTCTTTGTCTTTTGTCAAAACAAGCAATGCATTGCTCGCCGCAAGTTCTACCAGTTTTTCTTTCGTTCCGCGTTTTGGCACTTTAATATATACCCTGCTGCCTCTGCGTTCACTCAACCATTTTTCCAATATTTCAATGTCTTCGATTTCTTCCTGAATCATCAGCTCTCTTGGAAGAAATGGCGTTCCTGCATAAAACTGTTGTATAAAATCATGCAGTATCTCTGCTTTTGAAACGCTTGACACATGTGTCATATGATAATGTTCCCGTCCTATCAGCTTTCCGTTTCGTACGAAGAACACTTGCACGACTGCATCTGTTTCGTCTACTGCCAACGCGATAATATCCTTATCCTCACCATCACTGTCTGTAATTTTTTGCTTTTGGGAAACGCTTTTTACGCTATTATATAAATCCCGATATTTTATCGCTTCTTCAAATTCCATCTGCTCAGAAGCATCCTGCATCTTCTTCTCCAGGTCCTTCAGAATTATATTGTAATTTCCATTCAGAAATTCCAGTGCCTGATTTATTCTTTCCCGATATTCTTCCTGAGATACATACCCCTGACAAGGCGCATCGCATTGATGGATATGATGGTTCAAACATGGACGTTCTTTCCCAATATCTCTTGGCAGATTGCGGTTACAGGTCCGAAGCATAAACAGTTTATTCAAAAGCTCTATCGTATCTTTTACTGCTGTTGCACTTGTATAAGGCCCGTAATATTTTGATTTGTCCTTTTTTACTTCCCTTGAAAATAATACTCTCGGATAAGCTTCTCCCAACGTGACCTTAATAAAAGGATATGTTTTATCATCCTTCAAAAGCGTGTTGTATTTAGGGCTGTTCTCTTTTATCAGATTGTTTTCCAGCACAAGTGCCTCTAATTCAGAATCTGTCACGATATATTCAAATCTGGCTATCTGCGTCACCATCTTTTCAATCTGCGGACCCCTTCCATGTATCTTTCTGAAATAGGAGCGCACACGATTGTGAAGATTAATTGCTTTTCCCACATATAAAATTGTGTCATTCATATCACGCATGATATATACGCCCGGCTTCGCCGGAAGCTTTTTCAGTTCATCTTCAAAATCAAACATGGTTGCTCCTTTCCGTTATTTTTCTATCTGTATCCTCTGTATTATTATGCTTTTCATCTATATCTCTCTACTCCTTAATTATCATACTATATTTTTGTACAATTTACACGTCTTCGACCGGCATACAAACAGCTTTTTGTTATTCTACAGTTAAAAATCCAAAAAGGATGTCACAAAACTGATTTTTGTTCTGTGACATCCTTCCTTTTTACATGAATAACATAAAATCCTGCTATCTTAATATTCTACATCTTGTTCTTCATCAAGCTCTGTACTTTCCGCGTCTTGTACTTCTTCCGCAACAGGTTCTGCCTTTTCTTCTGTCTCAACTTCTGAAACTTCTGTATTAAGTTCTTTTACATCCTCAGTAATTTCCTGATTCTGCTGTTCATCAATTTCATTCTCTACAGAAACCATCTCATTTACACTTTCCTGCTGCGGTGCCGGCTCGCTTGCTACGCTCTGCGGTGGCTGTGTATATGGTGTGAACGTTACTTCCTGCGCCGGACGTTCAATATTCTGCGTCGGTACACCGGAAAAAATTCCTTGCGGTCCCTGATACACGCCATTCTGATACGGATTTCCCTGTTTCATCTGACCACTTGGTGCATTCTGTTGAGGTATGTTATTCATTGGTGGCACCGGATTCTGGACAACAGGCTGCTCTTTCTTATCTTCAACAGTAGCCTTGTCTTCTGCCTTATCTGTTGTCTCTTCTTTCTTTTCTTCCGGCTCAGGAAGACCTTTTTCCTTACGGAAAATCGCCATAAACTCTTTACCGGTAATGGTTTCTTTTTCAATCAAGAATTCTGCCAGTTTATCCATCAGCGCGCGATTTTCTTTCAGCAGCTTCTTCGCTTCTTTATAGCTGTCTTTTAGAATCTTCATGACTTCTGTGTCAATATCTGCTGCCGTCGTATCGCTACAGTTCATAACCGTTCTGCCATCCAAATATTTGCTTTCCACAGATTCCAAACCGATAAGACCAAATTTTTTGCTCATACCGTACTGTGTTACCATTGCTCTTGCAAGGTTTGTTGCTTTTTCAATATCGTTGGAAGCACCTGTTGTAACCGTATCAAATACAATTTCTTCTGCAGCACGGCCAGCCAGGAGGCCAACAAGCATATCACGGATTTCTGCTTCGGTATTCAAATATTTTTCTTCTTCAGGCACTTGCATTACATAACCGAGTGCACCCATTGTTCGTGGTACAATCGTAATTTTCTGTACCGGTTCGGAATTTTTCTGTAACGCTGCCACTAAGGCATGACCTACTTCATGATAAGAAACAATGCGTCTTTCTTCTTTGCTCATGATACGGTCTTTCTTTTCTTTTCCTACAAGCACCTGCTCTACCGCATCAAATAAATCTTTTTGCGTTACGCATCTTCTGCCAAGCTTAACTGCATTAATCGCTGCCTCGTTAATCATATTTGCGAGATCTGAACCTACAGCGCCACTTGTCGCAAGTGCAATTTCATGTAGGTCTACGGTTTCATCCATTAGGACATCTTTTGCATGAACCTTCAAGATATCTTCTCTACCTTTAAGGTCAGGTTTATCTACAATAATTCTACGGTCGAATCGACCCGGACGAAGAAGTGCCTTATCGAGGATTTCCGGTCTGTTTGTAGCCGCAAGAATGATAATTCCTTTCTTGCCATCAAACCCATCCATTTCGGATAAAAGCTGATTTAACGTCTGTTCTCTTTCTTCATTTCCTCCACCGTACTTGGAATCACGGCTTCGACCAATCGCATCGATTTCGTCAATGAACACGATACATGGTGCGTTTTTCTCTGCTTCACGGAACAAATCTCTTACACGGCTTGCACCTACACCGACATATAATTCAATAAAGTCAGAACCTGCCAATGAGAAAAATGGTACACCGGCTTCACCGGCTACTGCTTTTGCCAGCAATGTCTTACCTGTACCCGGAGGTCCTACAAGGAGTGCTCCTTTGGGAAGCTTTGCACCAATCTGGGAATATTTTCCCGGATTGTGTAAGAAGTCTACTACTTCCACAAGAGATTCTTTCGCTTCGTCTTCCCCCGCTACATCTTTAAATGTAACTCCGGTTTCTTTCTGTACATACACTTTGGCATTGCTCTTTCCAACGCCCATTCCCATACCGCCTTTAGACATCTTACGGAACAGGAAGCTGAGAAGAAGCCACATCAGAAGAATCGGAAGCACCATTGTCACGATGACAGAAATAATCGAATCCATCAGTGTTGTTGTCTGTCCTCTGACTTCTACTCCATTATCCAATAATCTTTGTGTCAGCTGTTCATCTTCAATTCGGATGGTATAGTAAGTCTGTGTCGGAAGTCCAAACATACTGTATACATTTTGCTGCACATTTGATGTGTTTTCACTATTTGCCGGCTTTTCATTTTTCAGCTCAAAGCTCAGTCTGTCTGCGGTTTCCACAACCGTTGCTACTTTGCCCTCTTCTACCCATGTAATAAACTGTGTATAAGATACTTCGCTGTTTTTTCCACCAAGCATATTCATAATACTGCTTACGAAAAACATCGTAATAATGACTGCTAAAAGCAACAGCATAAAACTCGGTTTCTTCGGACCGCGTCCGTTACCCGGTCCGCCCTGTCCATTATTTCCGTTATTCTGACCATTCCCGCCATTATATCCGTTGCCGTTATTATAGCCATTTCCGTTGTTATAACCATTTCCGTTATTGTAACCGTTTCCGTTGTTATAACCATTTCCGTTATTGTAACCATTCCCATTATTATAATCGTTATGGTTTCCATTCGGCTCATGATAACTATTTTGATAATTTCTATCCATATATCTCTATCAGTCCAATCGGACTGCTCCTTTCATACTCCTAAATTCTATCCAATTTACCTTTATAAATCAATAATCTAATCATGAAATAATACCTGATAAGTATTAAAGATTTCTAAATATTTATAGTTTTCCCAAAGAAAAAGACTGCAAGTCATGCAGTCTTAAACAATGTTTTTAAAAATCTCGGAAAGATCTTCATAATCTTTTTTGATATTAAAGTAAATTCCCATAATTTCGGATTTCTTGCGTTCATACTTTTTGATAACAGAATCATAATTTGCCATCAGTGCTACAACAACCGGCACACTTATCTTTTTGCCTTTTATATCACTTTGTAATATGGAAATAATTTTTTCTTTATCAAAAGATTCTTTATAGCTACGCTTACTATACAACGCACTTAAAATATCTGCCACCGCAATAATCTGCTGCGAAAGTGTCAAATCTTTTTCTTCCAAACCATATGGATATCCTGAACCGTCCAGTTTTTCATGATGGCGTACCGCCAA
>SVFS01000103.1 GCA_015056725.1 Lachnospiraceae bacterium
GCATACCTTGAAAAGCTTCCGGGATATCTGAATGCAGAGCATTTGGGAACGCTGATTAAAGGCGATATGTTTGGTGTGTCTCTTGTGCCGGAAGAAATGGGTGAAAAAATGGTAGCCTGTTTTGAAGTAATGGGAGATGAATTTGCCAAAGAACACTTTTTTGATAAGGATAAAGTGTCTGAATTTGCAAAACCGGAATACTTTTCAAAGGGATTTAAAGTGTTTTTTGCATTAATTTTACAACATGTACAACGAGCTATGTTTAACAAAGTAGCCAAAAGTCTTGGTTGTACAGAACCGCTTGCTAAGAAGGCTTATGATGAAGGAAAATAGTGTATAAACACAATAGGAGAAAATTATGGAATATGCAAAATTGCAGCTTGCATGTTTGGTACTTGTCATTTATTTTGCTGCGGATTATTACAGGGAAAGCCGTAAATCAAGTAGGATAAGACAAAACAAACTTTTTAAATATTTACTGTTTTTATCAATTGTTTCATTATGCTTTGATGCGTTAACAGCATATACGGTAAATCATTTGGATACAGTGAGTGATTTCCTTAATCGCTTTTTGCATATGCTGTATCTCATAAGTGTGGATACGTGCATATTTGTTACGTTCCAATATATGCTTTTTGTGACAGAAGGTCTGCCGGACTCCAAAATAAAAAGAATATTGATGGGACTGCCGTATATTCTTTCTGTTGCAGTTGTAGTGGCTAACATGCAGTCATTGGAGTTTAGAATAGGTGAAGTTTCCAATTATTCTATGGGGATTTCTGCGTATACCTGTTTTGCAATGGTGGTGTTCTACACCGTGTGGGCGATTATTGCATTTTTCAGACGGTGGACTTATATCGGAAAAGGCAAGCGGGCAAGTATTGTTGTATATTTGGGCGTAATGATTGTGATTACAATCTATCAGGCGTTTGTTCCGGAAGCTCTTCTGACAAGCTTTGCGGTGGCTATTATTATTATTGGTATTTATCTGAATCTCGAAAATCCGGATATCAAGGAAAGTGCATTATATGAGCATGAGATGATTATGGGATTTGCAACACTTGTTGAAAAGCGTGATAACAGTACAGGCGGACATATCCGAAGAACGAGACAATATGTGGAATTAATTGCGAAAGAGCTTAGAAGACAAGGACATTACAAAAAGATACTGACAAAGGATTATATTGACAATTTGCGGCTGGCAGCACCAATGCATGATATTGGCAAGATTGCTGTTCCGGATGCAATTTTACAAAAGCCGGGAAGACTTACGGATGAGGAATTTGAGATTATGAAGCTCCATGCCCAGGAGGGTGGCCGAATCATTCAGGAAACATTGGAAGAAGTGGATGATGAAGATTATAAGGTTATGGCATATAATGTAGCCAGATATCATCATGAAAAATGGAACGGAAGAGGCTATCCTGACGGATTAAAGGAGTATGAGATTCCATTGGAAGCTAGAATTATGGCAATTGCGGATGTGTTTGATGCGGTTTCTGAAAAGAGATGCTATCGTGATGCGTTACCTCTTGATGAATGTTTTGCAATTATAGAGGAAGGGCGCGGAAGAGATTTTGAACCGCTTTTGGTAGATATATTTTTAGGAATAAGGGAAAAGGTTGAAGAAGCCCACTATAAATTTGCAAAATAAATCAGACAGGTTTCTTAAGGTTTTAAGAGACCTGTTTTTTTACCTCAACGCTTTAACGCTTTAAAAAATCAACTTGATAAAATTTCTCGTTGATTTTGTCTGGAAAATGAAGTAAAATGTTTTTTGGTATATATTTTGACACGAGAAAGGATACGATATGAAACAGTTAATGTTAGGAAATACTGCAATCGCACGTGGCTTATATGAAGCGGGCTGTAGTGTGGTTTCGAGTTATCCGGGTACACCAAGTACAGAGGTAACTGAAGAGATTGCAAAATATGATGAAGTATATTGTGAATGGGCTCCAAATGAAAAGGTAGCTATGGAAGTAGCTTTTGGTGCAGCTCTTGCAGGGAAGAGAAGTTTTTGTGGTATGAAGCACGTTGGGTTGAACGTGGCAGCCGATCCGCTTTTTACCATTTCATACATAGGAGTAAATGCAGGTATGGTTATCGCAGTAGCTGATGACCCGGGTATGCATTCCTCACAGAATGAGCAGGACAGCAGACATTATGCGAAAGCAGCCAAACTTCCGATGCTCGAGCCGTCTGATTCAGCAGAAGCATTAGAATATGCAAAGCTTGCTTATGAAATTTCAGAAAAATTTGATACACCGGTATTTATTAAAACATGCACGAGAGTAGCGCACTCACAAAGTGTTGTTACATTATCCGACCGTGTAGAACCACCGGTAAAACCTTATGAAAAGAACATTGCTAAAAATGTTATGATGCCGGGCAATGCCAAGAAGAAACACCCTGTTGTAGAACAGAGACTTCGTGACCTTGCAGAGTATGCTGAAACATCGCCGCTTAACCGTGTGGAAATGGGCGATACAAAGCTTGGTATTATTACAGCATCTACATGTTATCAGTATGCAAAAGAAGTATACGGTGAAAATGCAAGCATCTTAAAGCTTGGTATGACATGGCCGCTTCCTGCAAAATTAATCAAAGATTTTGCATCCAAAGTAGATAAAGTAATCGTTATTGAAGAACTTGATCCGTTTATTGAAGAATTCTGTGACAGTATCGGCGTAGAAGTAAATGGAAAAGATTTACTTCCGTTAGAAGGTGAATTTTCACAGAATCAGTTAGCAGGCATTTTAGGAATGGAAGTTCCGGAAGGTGTTTCTTTAGAAGAGAATATCCCGGTTCGTCCTCCTGTTATGTGTGCAGGCTGTCCTCATAGAGGTCTTTTCTATACATTATCTAAGAATAAATGTACTGTACTTGGCGATATCGGATGCTACACTCTTGGCGCAGTTGCTCCGTTGTCTGCAATGGAAGTGACAGCATGTATGGGTGCATCCATCAGTTCTATCCATGGCTTTAATAAAGCTCTTGGTGCAGAAAGTGAAAATAAAACAGTAGCCGTTATCGGAGATTCTACTTTTATGCACTCCGGTATGACAGGTCTTGCTAATATTGCATATAACCAGAGTAATTCTACAGTTATCATTTTAGATAACTCTATTACAGGTATGACAGGTCATCAGCAGAATCCAACCACAGGTTACAATATCAAGGGTGACCCGGCAGGAAAGATTGACCTTGAGTCCCTTTGCCGTGCAATGGGTATTAACAGAGTTCGTGTAGTAGACCCATATGATTTGACAGAAACAGATAAAGCTGTAAAAGAAGAATTACAGGCAAACGAGCCATCTGTTATTATCAGCCGTCGCCCATGTGCGCTTTTAAAAACAGTAAAGGCAAAACCGGCTATCAGCTGCAATCCTGATAAATGTAAAGGATGTACAAAATGTATGCAGCTTGGATGTCCGGCAATCAGTATGAAAGATAAGAAAGCAACAATTGATACTACATTATGTGTAGGTTGTGGCGTTTGCCAGCAGTTGTGTGCATTCGGAGCACTGGAGGATGGCAAAAATGACTAAGAATATTATGATTGTAGGTGTAGGAGGACAGGGGTCTCTCCTTGCCAGTAAAATGTTAGGAAAGCTTCTTCTTACACAGGGATATGATGTAAAGGTATCTGAAGTACATGGTATGAGCCAGAGAGGCGGAAGTGTCGTTACTTATGTAAGATACGGTGAAAAGGTATATTCTCCGGTTATTGATGAAGGAACAGCAGATTTTATTATCTCTTTTGAAAAATTAGAAGCTGCAAGATGGGTACCATATCTGAAAAAAGGTGGAAAAATTATTGTTTCCACACAGGAAATTGATCCGATGCCGGTTATTATCGGTGCAGCAAAATATCCTGAAAATCTTATTGAAAAAATGCAGGAAGCGGGTGCTGATGTGGATGCGATTGATGCACTTTCGCTTGCGTTAGAGGCAGGTTCCAGCAAAGCCGTAAACCTTGTTTTAATGGGAAGATTGTCTAAATATTTTGATGCTACATTAGAAGATTGGATGGAAGCACTGGAAGCATGTGTTCCACCGAAATTCTTAGAGCTTAATAAGAAAGCATTTGAACTAGGAAGAAACGCTTAAAAAGCAGGAGGCGAATTATAATGGAGAAGAGGTATTATCAGCCGGAAATCGAAACGATGCCGGTAGAAGAGCTGAAAGCCCTTCAATCAGAACGCTTGGTAAAACAGGTTAAACATGTATGGGATAACGTTCCATATTACCGCAAAAAAATGGAAGAAAAAGGAGTTACTCCGGATGATATTAAAGGTATCGAAGACTTATATAAGCTTCCGTTTTTAACAAAAGATGACTTAAGAGATGCTTATCCGTATGGACTTCTTGGAAAACCATTGGAGGATTGTGTTCGTATCCAGTCCACAAGTGGTACAACAGGCAGACGTGTAGTTGCATTTTATACACAGCATGATATTGACTTGTGGGAAGATTGCTGTGCACGTGCAATTACAGCGGTAGGTGGCACAAAGAAAGATGTTGTACAGGTAGCTTACGGCTATGGACTTTTTACAGGTGGTCCGGGACTTAACGGTGGTTCACACAAGGTTGGATGTCTTACTGTTCCGATGTCTTCCGGTAATACAGACAGACAGATTCAGTTTATGACAGACCTTGAATCTACCATTCTTTGCTGTACACCAAGTTACGCAGCATATCTGGGTGAATCCATTGAAGAACGCGGCGTAAAAGATCAGATTAAGTTAAAAGCAGGTATCTTTGGTGCAGAAGCTTGGACAGAAGAAATGCGTCAGGATATCCAGAATAAATTAGGTATTAAGGCTTACGATATTTATGGATTAACAGAAACCAGCGGACCGGGTGTATCCTTCGAATGTGAAGAACAGACCGGTATGCACATCAATGAAGACCATTTCATTGCAGAGATTATCAATCCTGAAACAGGAGAAGTGCTTCCGGAAGGTGAAAAGGGAGAACTTGTATTTACAAGTATTACAAAAGAAGCATTTCCACTTCTTCGTTACCGTACAAAGGATTTATGTGTACTTTCCAGAAAGAAATGCTCTTGCGGAAGAACGCTGATTAAGATGAGAAAACCAATGGGAAGAAGTGATGATATGCTCATTATCCGTGGAGTAAACGTATTCCCATCTCAGATTGAAACGGTATTATTAAACGAAGGTATGACACCGAACTATCAGATTATCGTAGACAGAGTTAATAACACAGATACATTTGATATCAATGTAGAAATGTCTCAGGAAATGTTCTCAGATAATCTTGCAAAAGTATCTAAGAAAGAAAAACAGCTT
>SVFS01000104.1 GCA_015056725.1 Lachnospiraceae bacterium
GTTACCGGTGTAATTTTCTGCTGTGCATAGGAATTTGTATGTAAGTCATATGTTATGACAGTTCTATCATATTTCCCTTGAATTTCTTCCAGCTTGCTCTTATATGCTTTTGCTATGGCATCTTTCGACTTCGTAAGTTGTTCAACAACTTTTTCATTCTTTATATTGGCATCAATTTCTTTATTCTTTATATAGGCATCAATTTCTTTATTAAGATTCCATTCACTTTCCTTTTGCGCCAGGAGCAATTCCCATTCTTCTTTCGCTTTTGTCTGAATCATCGTTTCATTCTGCGCATTCCTTTGTACGTGAAGTCTTTCATGTGCATATTCCCAGCTTCTTATACCTTCATAGATTTCCAGTTCCTGCTTGAAAATCCACTCATTCAATTCCTGTTTTTGTTTTTGGATTTTCTCATTCAGCTCCGGATGTTGTTCCAGCTTTTGATCCAATTCAGCAATCATATCACGTACTATTTCCTTAATAACTTGCAGACTTTCGCACCGATTTTGTATATATAATTCTGTTTCTTCAGCGTTATACGCTGTTTCTTTTTGCCATTTTAAATTGATGAGCTGTTCAATTTCTGTTTTTAATCTTGCGCGCTCCGCCTCAGGCATGTCATCTCTTATTTTTTGATAGCTACTCAATTCATCTTGGGCTGTCAGCTCCATCTGCGCTAAGTCACTTTTTTCTTGCTGAATCAGATCTATACCTTTGATATATGCATCTACACGTTCTGTTTTCAGTCCGAATTCTTTATACCGGATACAGATTCCATTCCCTTCTTCCCATTTGGAGAGAATATCTTTTTCATTACCTTCCGGCAGATTACTGATTTCTGCTTTCATATCCGCTTGCATTCTTTGTATTTCATCCTGCTGAGCTCTTATTTTCTCCTTTTCCTGCTCCCATACCGTTTTCTTAATGGACAATTTGGAAAGTGCTTCTGTACTGTTCATAGCAATCGGTTCTTTTGTACCACGCTTACGTGCTTCTTCCTTCAGCGCATTTGCAATTTCTTTTTCCAGCTTCTTTTCATATGCTTCCGGTGATTTCACACCTTCCTTAAGCATCATTTTGGATTGATTTGCAGCACTTTTTTCACACGATTCTACCATTTTCACATAATCATTCATCATTTTCAGATGTTCTGTACTAACGATAGATAGCAGAAATGGCGCTTCATCGAAGGTTTCTTTCAGTTTTTTGTGCTGACGCTCCATAGTCCTAATCTGTAATTGCTTATTGGAAATCATGGTATTATGTTTTTCCACAAGTGCTTTCGGTGCAATACCGAAATACCTGTTTGACTTTTCCTCAATTTGTGCTGTAAGATCATCTATCGTCCGTGCATCATCTTCTACAGGCACAGTATGTTTATTTTTCATCCTTTGTTTCAAAGTCTCTCTGCCTGTATTATACCGGTTTTGAAGAGCGCGATATCGCTCTGATACCATCCTCCGGTTGAACAATTGATCGCGTATACTGAGATTTTCTTCCGATACAGGTTCTATTTGTTGCTGCACTCCTGTCTGCTGTATCGCTGCCTCTCTTTGTCTTTCCGCTTGTTCTTTTTCCCGGTTTAATTCTTCCTGTACTACCGGAGCCAGTTCTGACTGTAATTCCAAAGAAAGCTGCTCCAACTCTTTTTCGGACATTCCTAATTTCTTTTTAAACATTCCTACTTGGGCTTTTGGTATTTTTACTGCCTGAGTAACAGGTGTTTTTTCTGTTCTGCGAATGTTCTTCAATACATCCGACAGTATCCCTACCATTCTTGCGCTTTTCTTTTCTGCTTTCTGCTTCATTTTAAAGCTGCTTTGTATGATAATTTCGCCGCTTTCTTCCAGTTCATCAGATTTTTTACTCAGAAGCACTTTTTGATGTGAATGCTTCTCACTATGAAAATGATTCCCTCTAACCCGGGTAACCTTTTCTTCTACTGTTGTTAACCGGAAAGGCGCAGTTTGATTATCTTCCTGCTTGTTGTATTCCAGCTCAGGAACTTTGCCTTCCTGAGCATCTTTTACCAAGGATTTCAATTCTTTTTCCGAAATACCGTACTGCTCTTTACATATTTTGTATGTATCTTTGGAAATCATGTCGGCTGTTACAACGCTGCCATGCCCCTGTATAGAATCCAGCACCGTGTATAATGCCTGCAATTTCATTTCTGTTTGGTGTCTTTCCATTGATGCCTGTCTGTAAGCTTCGGCATTTCCGGTTTTTTCAAAAATATTCTGTTGGGCCTGTATAGCCTCCTGATCATCAAAATACTTTAACTGGGTCTTACCAATAAGACCATAATCCATCCAATCCTGTCTTCCTGTTTCCACAAAAACACCCCTTATCCATTATCACATATTAATTAGGCATCCACCGTGCGCTATATGATTGTAACGTTACATGTGCATTTGGTAGTATTGTTTCAGCCAATTTACGTGATACTCCTGTCACGCAAGGAATCACCAATTCCGTTTCCGGTGGATACTTTTCCTGTAAAAGTTCCTGCGCTCTATACAATAATAAAAACAGTCGCATCGCCGCTTTCTCTTGTGCACAGGCAAAGGAAAGGCTTACTACACCTTCCTCGATTTGTTCCATGATGACACATGCTAAAATTTTTTCATTTTCTACATATACTACACTGACATCCTGTAACGGCCATTGTTTGTCAATCGGGTTCACAAACAATTTTCCTTCTTTGTAAATAGCACGGTTAAATTCATCCAGCTGTCTTTGTGATACTTCACTTAACACTTTTATTTTTGAATCCGCACTTTGCTTCTTTTCAAAATATTCTGCGTAAGCGAGTTGTCCTACGGATGTGGAATAATTCTTTCCTGTTTTTTCTTTCAGTTCAAAGCCGGCATTTTCAAACAGTCCACGTAGTGCATATTCCTCCGACTCTTCTGAAAAAAGACAAAACAGTTGCATTTGCATTTGTTCACATATATCCTTAGCCGTTTCCAGTAACGTACTTCCGATTCTGCGTCTTGTAAATTCCGGCGATACTAATATCCATTTAATGACCCATGTAACGTCATTGAACCGCTGTAATACAAGTGCTCCGCAAGCCTGCTCCTGTCCTTCTGTATTTACTTCGCTGGCACCTAAAAGCACAATTCCTTCTCTTAGATTTGTTTCTTTCATATTGTCCGGCAAAATAGGATAAAATGCCTCCACATTTTCACTTGTCAAAACAAATACTTCCATATCGTATTTCTTCCTTCCAATACACAATCCATCTTTTGTATATTTCTATCATTCCTTACATTACTTCACTTGGATTTTCGCCCAACGCTGACGCATTGCATGTGCAGACAGTTTCGGTTTACGGTCTCTCGTAAACAGACCTTTCTTATTTCCGTCTGCTCTCATCGGTCCCTGAATAGTTCCAAAGTCCGCAAAGTTCCAAAGCTGCTCACCTACAATAAAATCACGTTTGTCAAACTGTTCTCCATAGCAGAGAAGAAATTCTGCCTGATATTCTTCAGAGAACATCTCCGGCACTGTTGCATGCATTCCCGCAACGGTATCTGCACCATATTCCGTGAACATAACAGGTTTTCCGATTTTCTCCCAGAAATCCAGCTCAAGATTCAGTGCATAAGCAGCAGCATCCAAGTCGCCGGACAGATTATACCATCCGTAATAACGATTCAGGCATACTACATCCATTGTTCTTGTTGTAATATCTTTCGTATAATCATTTTGACAACATACCATGGTTACAGGACGGTTCTGAGGGTCCTGTGCATGAGCCTGCTCATAAAGCGGACGCCAGTATTCATATGCCGATTCCGGGAAATGCTCCGTATCAGGCTCGTTCCCCAAAGACCACATAACAACACAAGGATGATTCTTATCACGTGCAATCATATCGTGAAGCACATCCTGATGATGTTCTTTAATTTGAAATGTCTTATACGGATCAACAGATGCACCTGCACCAATTCCTACTGCAGGAGTTTCATCTATAATCACAATGCCTTCTCTGTCACATAAATCATACATTTCTTCTGCATAAGGATAATGACTGGTTCTGAAAGAGTTTGCATTCAGCCAGTGAATCAGTCCAACATCTTTTACATCTACACATAAATCAAATCCACGTCCATGAAGCATAAAGTCTTCATGCTTGCCGAATCCCTTAAAATAAAACGGCTTTCCGTTAATCAGGAATTTCTTACCTTCCACTTTCACGGTACGGATACCGAAAGTCTGCTGATAACTATCATCTCCTGCAGTAACAGATGCTGTATAAAGATATGGCTCACCCGGAGCAGGCCACCAAAGATGTGCATTCTCCATTTCAATCACACCATTTGCTCCGTCTGCTTCTGCAACTGCAATACCATTTTTATCTTTAATTGTAACATGAACAGGAATATTCTCCTCGCTCAGAGCCACTTCATAGGAAACAATCCCTGTCGTTCCGTCTTCTTTCAAATCAGGACAAATACTAATATCCTTTATGTAAGTACAAGGAGTGCTGTAAATTCGCACAGAACGGTTCAAGCCTGCATAATTGAAAAAGTCAAAGTTCGGAAGATTAATCGCCTGCTGATATGCCTTACCGGCTTCCACACTTGGAATCCCTGCATTGTCAGAACCAAAAAATGCAGTACCACCCTTTTCATTACCAACCGGTAATGTAGAATGATTCACTCTATTGTCAACAAGTACCGTCAGAATAAACTCTTCTGACTGAACGGTTTCTTTATCAAGCTCTACTTCGAAAGGCAAATACCCACCTTTATGTCTTGTAATTTCTTTTGCTCCTACATAAACAGTTGCAGCATTAGTTACTGCATCGAAACGAAGAACAAGACGCTGTGTTTTATACAGTTCCGGAATGATTACACTTCTCTGATAAACTGAAAGACCTGCAAATCTTCTGAAAGCCGGATCTTCTTTCTGATCATTATAAGATGCGGGAACTGCAATCCAGTCAAAATCATCTTCCAGAATCATTCCCGGTGTAAAATCAGATTCCTTCTTCAATATTCTGAATTTCCAAAGACCATTTAAATCAATGATGGCTCTGGATTTATTACTCTGCGGATAAAGCATGATAGTTTCCTCCTGATTGTCATATGTTTTTTCTATTTTAACATGAATATATTTTAAATGATATAAAAAAACACATCATATTCAGGTACTGAATATGATGTGTCATTTTTATTCAAATATCAATTCTTAGAACTTACCAGCTTTTGCTGCTTCCTCGATAGAAAC
>SVFS01000105.1 GCA_015056725.1 Lachnospiraceae bacterium
TATGGAATGGCTTATGTATTACATAAGTGAAAGAGAGGGTAAACATGGAAGAACGTAGAAGAAATAAACGAATTGAGTTACAATCCAAAATCGTTATGAAAGCATTAAACGGTGATAATCCGGATACGGAAATTATTATTGATGTAACAGATGTTTCGAAAACAGGTGCAGGATTTACATGTAATGAAATACTTACCATTGGTACAGTTTATGAAGCATATCTTACTATTTGGACACAAGAAGTATTACATACATTTATCGAAGTAGTTCGTATCGAAAAGAAAGAAGATACTTTCCAGTATGGTGCATCCTTCGTCGGCATGCCTGGTATGGAAGCTTTCAGAATTGGTGTATATGATACGGTAAAACAGGAACTTGCGAAACAGAATAAATAATATATGGAAATATGAAAAGGGTAAAGCAATCTGCTTTACCCTTTTGTTATTATTTACACAACCCTTTCAAATCTTCATAAAAATTCGGATAACTAATATTCACACATTCAGCACCTTGTATCGTAGTAGTACCTTCACAAGCAAGGCTTGCGACAGCAAAGCTCATTGCGATACGGTGGTCCAGATGAGAGTCGATGACAGCACCATGAAGTTGCTTGCCACCATGAATAATCATACCATCGTTAGTACCGGTAATATCACATCCCATAGCACTAAGATTATTTACCATCACATCAATTCGGTTGGATTCTTTCACTTTTAGTTCGGCAGCATCTTTGATGATAGTAGTGCCGCTTGCATAAGCTGCCATGATAGCGATAATCGGAATCTCATCAATGAGTGTAGGGATGATATCGCCGCCGATTGTGATACCGTGTAAATTGCTGTGTTTTACAAGGATGTCTGCAGTTGGTTCGCCGCTTTCTTTTACATTTAACAATGTAATATCTCCACCCATTTCTTTTGCAACTCTGATGATACCGTCTCTGGTAGGATTGATTCCAACATTTTTAATTAGGATTTCAGAGCCCGGAACGATAAGTCCTGTAGCAATAAAGTAAGCAGCAGAAGAGATGTCACCGGGAACATTGATGTCAATTGCATATAAATCAGGTTCCGGATAAACCGTTGCTGTAAGTCCTACAGATTCAACCTTTGCGCCGAAACTGTTTAACATGATTTCCGTATGATTTCTGCTGATAGCAGGCTCTGTTACACTGGTTTTGACATCAGCATATAATCCGGCTAAAAGGATAGCTGATTTCACTTGGGCAGATGCAACCTTAGATTGATAAGAAATACTGTGAAGTGGTTTCCCTGTGATGCGAAGCGGAGCACAGTCATTACCTCGGATGCTTTCGATAGATGCACCCATCAGAGATAAAGGCTCTATGATTCGACGCATAGGACGTTTTTGAATAGAAGCATCACCATTCAATTCGGTTGTAAAACTTTGACCTGCAAGAATACCGGAGATAAGTCTGGTTGTAGTGCCACTGTTGCCGGTGTCTAAAGGATTAGCGCTTGCTGATAAGCCGTGTAAACCTTTTCCGTGTATATAAATTTGATTATTTTGTTCTTCAATATCAATTCCAAGTTGTTTGAAACAGGAGATTGTAGAAAGGCAGTCAGCACCTTTTAAAAAGCCTGATACCTTAGTAGTCCCTTTTGCAAGTGCGCCGAACATAACGGCGCGGTGTGATATGGATTTATCTCCGGGAATTGTTACCTCACCTTTGCAGGTAGTTATTTTATTAAACTCCATAGAAGCTCCTCTTTTCAAAATATTATATTTAAAATAAGAATACTTTATTTGGTTATATAGATGAATATATCATCTGTATGCAATATTTATTCTTTAATATGGACGATATAACCCTTAGCAGTCAGCACATCACATGCTTTCTGAATATCGTTTTCTTCCCATAATTCTATCTGCAGAGCACCTTCACCGACTTCACGGTTATGCGTGATGCCGATGTTTTTGATATTGATCTGTCTGAAAGCCAGAAGAGTAGCAATTGTTGCAAGTGCACCCGGTTCATCAGGGATATCCACATAGATGACATAGGATTTTTTGATTGGTCCACGAGATGCATCAATAAAGGATTCACGATAAGTTCTGGCATTTTGAAAAAAATCATGGATTTCTTCCGCGTTTTTGGAATGTAGCTGCGTACGCACCTTTTCTAAGGATGAAATGTAATCATTCAATAGAGAAAGGATGTTGTCAGTATTTGCCATACAAATATGCTCCCACATTACGGGAGAAGAAGAGGAAATACGCGTAATATCTTTAAAGCCGCCGGCAGCAATCATTTTCATGATACCGTTTTCGTTATCGCTTTCCCGTACGAGATTGACAAGAGAAGCAGAGATGACATGTGGTAAATGACTGATTCCCGCAGTTGCATAGTCATGTTCTTCTTGTGACATAACAAGTGGAATGGCACCAATGCTACGCACGAGAGTTTCCATGAAATCAATTTTTTCTGCAGGAACTGTTTCTGTTGGAGTAAGAATGTAGTATGCATTTTCCAGAAGCTTTGCTTTGGAATTTACATATCCGATACGTTCGCTGCCTGCCATCGGGTGTCCGCCGATAAACTGTGATTCCAGACCAAGCTCTTTGATTTGTTTATGGATGCCACCCTTTACACTTCCTACATCTGTGATAAGAGTACCTTTTCCAATGAATTCTGATATTTTTTTCAAATTTGCATCATTACTGGATACCGGCGCACATAAAAACAGGAGATTACATCCTGCAAAGATCTGATCAATTTCATAGGCACAGATGTCTACAACCCCGTCGTTTTTTGCCAGTTCAATAGAAGCACTTTCTATATCATAAGCAACGATAGAACTGTCAGGATATGTGTTTTTGATTGCGCGTGCAATAGAGCCGCCAATTAAACCTAGTCCTATAAATCCACAATGTAGTTGTTTCATAACATGTCCTCGTTTCTTGATAGAATATTATTAAAATACATCTTTATGATAAAGTTTTTTTCATATTTACCCTATAGATTTTACACTTTAAAGCGACAAAGTGCAATGATTATTTGAAATTTAACAAAAAACATAAATACTTTACAAACCTTTAAGAATTTGCTTATGCAAAATGTTGAATTAGTATTGTAAAAAATCTAATCATTTAGTAGAATATACACATGGGCGTTTAAGGGAAATAAATTTAAACCGATTCTTTCATGGGGATTATGCCTAAATTACACTAGCATTGGAGGATGTTAACATGAATGTTTATACGACTGACAAGATCAGAAACGTTGTATTATTAGGACATGGAGGAGCTGGAAAGACTAGTTTAGTAGAAGCAATGGCTTATTTATCAGGTATTACATCCAGAATGGGTAAAGTATCTGACAAGAATACAGTTAGTGATTACGGTAAAGAAGAACAGTCTAGAGGTATTTCTATCAATACTTCTTTAGTTCCTATCGAATGGGAAGGATATAAGATTAACGTACTGGATACACCTGGTTACTTCGATTTCGTTGGTGAAGTAGAAGAAGCTATGAGTGCAGCTGGTGCAGCAGTTATCGTTGTTTCCGGTAAAGCAGGTGTTGAAGTTGGTACAGAAAAAGCTTGGGATTTATGTGAAAAATATAACTTACCAAGGATTATTTATGTTGATGGCATGGATATCGACAACGCATCATTCAGACAGGTTGTTGAAGATTTAACAGAAAAATACGGAAAGAAAATTGCTCCATTCCATTTACCAATCAGAGAAAACGAAAAATTTGTAGGTTATATCAATGTTATTTCTGAAACAGGTAACAGATGGCAGGGTAAAGAAGTTGTACCTTGTGAAATCCCTGATTACAGCAAAGACAACTTACAGATTTGTAAAGATACATTATTAGAAACAGTTGCTGAAACATCTGAAGAATTTATGGAAAGATATTTTGGTGGCGATACTTTCTCAGAAGCTGAAATTCGTGCAGCTCTCAGAACAAACGTTATGGATGGTAATGTAGTTCCTATGACAATGGGATCTAATACACTTTGCCAGGGTATTTATACATTATTAGATGATATTGTAAAATACTTCCCAAGTCCTGAAAACAGAGAAGTTGCAGGTATCGACCTTAAATCCAACGAAATCTTCCAGGCAAACTATGATTTCGCTAAAGCAAAATCTGCAGTTGTATGGAAAACTATCGTTGACCCATTCATCGGTAAATATTCTATGATTAAAGTAAATTCAGGTGTTCTGAAACCGGAAGACATGATTTACAACGTAGATAAAGACGTAGAAATGAAAGCCGGTAAACTTTATGTATTACAGGGTAACAAACCTATCGAAGTTCCTGAATTACATGCAGGTGACCTTGGTGCGATTGCAAAACTTTCTGAAGCTAGAACAGGTGATTCTTTAGCTACAAAAGCAAAACCTATCCGTTATGGTAAACCTGATATTTCTACACCATATACATATATGCGTTACAATGCAGTTAATAAAGCTGATATTGACAAGATTTCTCAGTCACTTCAGAAATTAATGCATGAAGACCTTACACTTAAGGCAGTAAATGATGCAGAAAACAGACAGACATTATTATACGGTATGGGTGACCTTCACTTAGAAGTAGTTGCAAGCAGATTGAAAAATGAATACAAAGTTGAAATCGAAATGACACAGCCTAAGGTTGCATTCCGTGAAACAATCAGAAAGAAATCTGACGTAGAATACAAATACAAAAAACAGTCCGGTGGACATGGTCAGTATGGTCACGTTAAGATGCGTTTTGAATCTTCCGGCAATATGGAAGAAGCATATGTATTCGAACAGGAAGTAGTAGGTGGTGCAGTACCAAAGAACTTCTTCCCGGCAGTAGAAAAAGGTATTCAGGATTCCGTAGTAAGAGGACCACTTGCAGCTTACCCTGTAGTTGGTGTAAAAGCTGTTCTTTATGATGGTTCTTACCATCCGGTAGACTCCTCTGAAATGGCATTCAAGACAGCTGCTGTTCAGGCATTCAAGAAAGGCTTCATGGAAGCAGGTCC
>SVFS01000020.1 GCA_015056725.1 Lachnospiraceae bacterium
TTCCGCCTTCACTTCCGTTTCCGCCTTCGCTTCCGTTTCCGCCTTCGCTTCCGTTTCCGCCTTCACTTCCGTTTCCGCCTTCACTTCCGTTTCCACCTTCACTTCCGTTTCCGCCTTCGCTTCCATTTCCGCCTTCACTTCCGTTTCCACCTTCGCTTCCGCCTTCTTCCGTCATCAAATAATACGTACGTGTCACAAGCTTTGCTATAGTGCTCGGATCCGGAATTGTACTCTTATCAATCTTATCATAAGATACTGCTGCTTTTTTGGTTGTAGATGCAATAAACGGAACTGTATCATTCAGCTTTGATTCCATTACAGTTTCTTCAATCGCTGTATCTTCAATTGCTGCATTTACCTGAGATTCATCTTTGATTTCTTCGGCAATCTCAACCTTCTTATACTCAATGGTTGCCTTTACTTCTGTCGTCTGTGTAGAAGTGTCAATCGCGAATCTTTCATACTCTTCCCCTTCTAAAGGAAGCATTTTTACCTGATAATCACCGCCAGCAATTCCCTCTTTGTAGATAATTCCGTCCTTGTCTTCATCCACCCAGTTCTCTGATTTTCCTGAAGAATCGGTTACTTCTACTTCAAACGGAACGTTGGCAATCAATTTTTCCGTTTCTGAATTTACAAATTTGATTTTTAAGTCTTTCACGATGGAAGTCATCTTCATGACAACACTTGCGCTTCCGGAACTCATTTCTTCAGATTCCACGCCTGCTGTCTCTTCCATCAACAATGCTTTATTTGCTGCCGCCGTACTTACCGCAAGAAGACCACTTTCTCCAATGATGCTTACGTCCTGTAAATTTCCACCCACCTCAGCAAATGCATCAATCGCCTTTGTTTCCGAACGTGACGCTGAAAGCACAATTGCCGTAACAATACCAAATGCTACTACTGCTACACCTGTCAATGCAATAATCTTATCCATCATGGACATATCGCGAATCATCGCAAGAACTGCACCTAATCCTTTTTCCGGAGCGCGGCTTTTTAATTTAGCGCGACGTTCTTCAAAAGCCTTTTGGTCATACTCTTCTTCGTCATAATCGTCGTCATCATACTCTTCGAATTCCATTTCATCCTCTTCATATTCAGACGCTTCTTCATATGCTTCTTCTTCTGAAATGTCTTCATATTCTTCCGCATAAATTATGTCTTCTTCGTAGACTTCTATATCTTCTTCCACGAAATCACAATCTGCCTCGTCGATGATATCCTCTTCGTAATACTCCTCTTCTTCATAGTATTCTTCTTCAAGATACTCTTCCTCTTCGTAGTATTCTTCAGCCATATCTAAATCATCATCCAAGCCCAGAAAATCCAATTTGTTTTTTGTATTTTTCTTAGTTTCTGAATTACCTTTTTTCTTTTCAAATAAACTCATGTTTCTAATCACCTTTTTTTAAACATTGTCCATAGTATTTTACCATTTTTCCATGCCAGTGACAAGTATAGACGTCTCCAAAATACCTTCCACAAAAATAATGGCAGTACAAAATACTGCCATTACTCTCTACCCCGAAACAATTATTACAAAACATCTGTCTATTCTGAATCAGACACCTCTTCCTTTTCGCTTATCAGTTCCTTGTTTAGCACCAAAACATATATCACATACACAAACAAATTCAGCCAACTAAGTTTTATATAATCCACATCAGAACAAAACAGATATGCTGAATAAGTACAAGTACTCACTGCAATCAACGAAGTTGCCAGCGGTATTGTTTTAGGAAGGATTACCGCAATCATAATCGCACAAATCTCATACGCATATCCATATCTTTCATGCATAGATGGCAAAAAGAAGACGCAACTATATGTAAGAAGGAATGTCATGAGCAATAAATTCCTATTTGTCGGCATATATTTATTTCTAATCCATCCTCCCATCAGAAGTGCCAACACGCAAACCGTTATCACAATCGCTACTGCACCCATACATTCATACTGTGCTTCATTATTTTCCGAAAACATTAATAACCATACTGATGGATATTCATTTGACATTAGCGGATAAGATGACGTTTGCTTTGCATAAATTGAGAATGTCTCCAAAGGACTTCTTCCCCAAAATGCTAATGGCAAAGCTGTCACAACCATCATCAACGGAATAATCAAAAAGCGGATAATAGAAAACCGCCGTTTTATAAAATAATAAAATAAAAATATTGGTAAAACAAAAAATGCATGTAACTTAAAGGAAAAGCTTATTCCCAAGAAAACCAATGCCCAATTATACTTTTCTTTATCCAGACAATATATTCCAAGCAATGCAAATGCTGTATATACCGCATCGCACTGTGCCCACGCCGCTGAATTAATAAAAACTGTGGGGCACAATAAAATAAGACTATATACCGCAACACTTCGCCAACATTTGTCGTCGGTATCTATCCTATAAACGATAACCGCCGCTGTAATTGCTATAACATAGTCAAAAAAGCAGGAAAATATTTTGTATGCAAACAAATTCGGAATACCCGGAAATCTTGTCATCAGCCATATTACAAACTGATAAAGCATTCCATAATCTCCAACCTGTGTGTATAGACCATTTTCTGCAATTGCGTTATACCATGGCATTAAACACATGTGTGCATCGCCACTTACTATCGTACGCAAATAAAATCTTATATAAAACCCTATCAGCGAGACTACAACAAAAACAATTTGTGGCAAATAATTCTCTACTTTATCCAATATCTTTCGTTCTAATGAATTCATAAGTAAATTTATTTCTCCTCGAATATATACTCAAACATATTATAATACCCTATTCATTATAATCTTGGCATCTTTTTTCGTCAATCGTTATAGTACGTTCCTTTTTGTCGATGAAAACTGTTTGACGATGTCAGATTATCGTAATAAAAATAAAGTAAATTACAAAAAAGGGGAATAACTGCTATGATGTACATACACTATTGTAAAGCCTGCAAAAAAATTCACATTTTAAACGGTCACAAAACAAATTGTCCGCGCTGTGACAAAGCTCTTTCCGAGCTCAGACTCTCCTATTTGGAATATATCCAGATGTCGAAAGAAGAACGTAGCACCTTTGAACAAAATCTTAACGATCCTGTTAAGCTTGCAAAAATTGCAACTACATACCGCCTATATAAATACAGCAAATGGTATAAAGAACTCATTTTGCAGACATCTCATTAATTTTTTCTAAAGACAAAACGAGTATTATGGACTTATTTCTCATATAATAGTAAAATAAAGGAGCATTTTACTATTATGGAGGAGCTGAATGAAAAAAGATAACATTGATTGGATTGATTTAGATATCCAAGATGATGATGCAAATACATCCGCTATGAGGGATGATAAACCATACGAAAAAGAAGATTTTTACGAAGATTTTATGGAGAATGAAGACGAGGACACGGAAGAGGACGAGGATACTTCCTATGCTCTTCCCGGCAAAAAAGGCGGCTTCAATTTCCATCTGATTGCGATTGGTCTGATTGCTGTCATTTTACTTGTTATTATCGTTAAACTGGTTATGTGGAATATCGGCGAAAAAGATGATGACACAATCGATAATTCAGAGCACTTCAATACCGAAGCCATGGACAATATTGTCCCTCTGGATGCATCCGACATCAGTGAAACAACTGTTGACGACGATTTAAACATTTTGTTTCTCGGAAACGGACAGCTTGCAAGAAACAAAGCTTCCGAAGACAACCTCGCCAACATTATCAAACGCAAAACCGGTGCAAATAAAATTTACAACTGTGCTATTGATGGTTCGTATATGTCCATGATAAATGAAACCTATAAAGGCAGCTTCATTTATGATGCATTTAGTTTCTATATGCTGACAACCACTTTTACTGTGGATAATCAAAAAATTCTCAAATGGGCACGCAGGGATCTGACAGAACGTCAGGGAGGTGTTCCTGCTGATGTAGAAGAAGCGTTAGCCACTCTTTCCTCTGTCGATTTTGATGAATTAGATACCATCTGTATTTATTATGACTCCAGCGATTACCAAAAACAGCAATTACCGTTTGACGATGCAAACAGTTCAAATGTAAATACTTATGCAGGCGCATTAGAAGCCGGTCTTTTACTCATCAAAGAGACCTATCCTCACGTTCGAATCATCGTAATGTCCCCAACATTCTGTTATTATGTTGATGACAACGGTGATTACTATTCTGCATATGACGAGTCCATGGTAGACTGGCCAATGTATGTTTACGTTATTCACGAACAGGATACCTGCTACTTAAATAATGTTACATTCGTAGACAATTTTTACGGTAGCATTTATGGAGAAATTGCAGATAAGTACCTGATTGATAACGTCAATCTGAATCGTGACGGAAACGAACTTCTGGCTGACCGTTTTATTTATGCACTGAATCGGTTCAATGAATATGATTTTTCTGCATATGAATAATACTTAAAAAAAAAGAAGATGCAAGTCAAAACAGACCTGCATCTTCTTTTAAATATATTTCATATCCATTCACGGTTCTTTGATAGATATATCCCTCCAAGCTTCCTTCTCGCTCTCTTTCTTCATGCATTATAATATAATGACATCCTTGTTCTGCTGCCAGCTTGGCAATCAAATTACAATCCGCAATCATGGATTCCATTGCATCATAAAGCGGATTATTTTCTTTCCACGTTTCCACCACAACATCGCGCCCATACGGCATACAAATATTAGCTGTATACTGTCTTACATACGGAAGCATTTCCGACGGCACTACGGCTCGCACTTCTCGCCCTTCAATAATAATAGTATCACATACATTCATTACTATCTGTGGCACATGAAATCGATTTTCTGCTTTTGAAAAATATGGATTATCGTATGTGTAATCTCCGGTCAGTATAATCAGAATACCACCCAATACACAACAACTTATTTTCCACTTCAAATTTGGCAAACTCCACAATACTTTTATAAAAGCGTAAGCAATTACAATGGTCATCGGAAGCAACCACAAAATCCTATAATACACTTCCTGCCCCATCGTATTAAAAATAAAAACTGCAAACGGCGGCAAAATGAACAAAAACATAATCATTACTGTGGAATACAGTAATACGATACGTTTCATTTTATCTTTTTCTTTTATAAATAAATATATCGCAGAAATAATATACAAAATAATCGCCAGGCCATTTCCCGCATAATCTCGCATAATCTGCAGTATTTGCATTAATGTTTCTTTTTCCATGTTACGAACTACCTTATATTAAAAAATATAATCTCCTACGAAATATACAATTGCGTAAGCTACACTTGGCATAAATGCCACCATATACTGAAGAATCAGTTTCCAGCTATGATACCGTGCATAGAGCCAGAGAAATACGGTTGCTGCCAGGAACATAATCAAAAATCCTGACATTGTACTGCACAAGCTTGCTGCAAACGACAACATAAATAATTTGAAAATACATGAAAATGAGCCATATCCTTTTTTCTTATCTGCATCTTTCACAAGCAATATCAACAGATAAACCAAAAAAGGAATAATAATATTTCCAAGCGCTGCTTTCCCCTGTCTGGTTCTTGTCAGTAAAAAGGTCGATGCCGGATAAATAGAATAATTACCAAATATCTGCAATAGTGCTACGAAGTTCATAAAAACGGAAATATAATGCTTTCGCTCAGAAAGTAATTCTTTTCCAATATAATAATAGATAATATACGTAAGCGGTATCAATACAAGCGGTATCCATGTGTGTGCCGCTACTGCCGTATTAACGCCCATTTTATCCGCTATAAATGCCACCCACATCGGAAACGGTGCCAAGCCATGTCTGATATCAAAATCTGTCGGTGCCCCTGTATACGGACTTATCTCATACATTCCTCCTCCTAAATTCGCCGCTGTCGAAATAGGAATATAATAAGCATCATCACCATCTGCATACGCAAGAGTATATGATTTATAAAGCTGGAACAGCAAAAGTAAAAAAAAGATTCCCCAACTGATTGCTAAAATAATTATTCTTTTCTTATCCCAGACTTTCTGTTTAAGCCACTCACGTTTTTCCTGTAGATATTCTCTCCATTTCCATTCCACTGTAACTCTGAAAAATCCAAACATTCCACATACTGTAAGAATGATGCATACAGACGAAAACAGTATCGACACAGAACTCAAATGATGTCCCATAATAATGCAAGGTACTGTAAAAATCTGAAAAAGTGCCCACATCATAATATAGCCAACCATCAGATTATATCCCGGAAGCACCATATACGGAATAGCACCCTCGCGTTCCAATTGACGTTTTCTCTGAACAAACGGATTTTTCGCAATCTTCCATCGTCTTATCATGCCTTCATCAATTGCATTAACCTCTTCTTCTGTTATCGATAAGACACGACATGCTTCCACAAACAATCCGATTCCGTGTGGGATAAATATTAACCATATAAACATTTGGATTAGTTTTACAATCATTTTTGTGAGTTCCTAACCTTCCATCATGTAATCCTTTTATTTTCTGCAAGCTACAACATGGTCTCCGTGTACTCCCTTATCCATCAGCACCTCTGAGACTTTATAACCGTACTCTTTCTCCAGATACGTATATACCTGTTCTCTGTTTACACCATTTTCAAGCAACAACACAATTTCTTCCTGTTCGCTCAACACAGCATCCTTCATCCTTCCAAGAAGCTCCTCTTCTGTAACCATCAACGTCTGTGGATAATATGTGAATTCTACCAGATTCTGATAATATCCAACGCCATGATATACACAAACGCAAGGCACTTCTGCCTGCTCAGCGATTTTTACCTGTTGTTCATAACCTTTATATAAATACAATGGGGTAACCATGATCACATTCGGAAGCAGCATCAATACTGCTACAAGAAATGCCCATCTTCCCGAAAAAAGCTTCGAAATTAATATAGCCAATAGCAACGCAAACAGTGGAAACACCGGCATTAAATACCTGTCTGCATAAAATGGTGCAATCTTTACTGCTACCAAAAAATATCCAAAACACGGAACAGCCACCTGCAACAAATACTTTTTACTATCTGTAACGGTACATCTATCTGTTTCCGAAGTCTTCTCTACTTCTGCCTTTCTTGCATATTTATGGTATACTCCAATAATAACCGCCACAACAAATACCAGAAGCAATATGCACATCCCTATTGTTCCACCCAGAACCTCTTCTTTTATGATCTTGCCAAAATAGTAAAACCTTTCTCCTAATCCTGACAGACCACTACCGAGATTCTGTACCGATTCCACTCCTCGTCCCGAAAACAAGACATGCAATATCGAAAACGGATAAACACATAATCCTATTACCGCCGCAATCGCCATAGAACGTACATAATACCAATGCTTCTGTTTCATTAAAACAAGCGTTATAATCGCAAGAAACAGCATAAAAATCACAAAATAATACTGTGTAAAGAATCCTGCAAATGTCACAAAAATCAACAGCTTATTCTTGCTTTCCCACTCGCCGCTTCGGAGCTTTTTCATATGAAGGTAGAGGGCAAACATACACCAGAATGTAAGCATTGCATACATTCTGATTAATAATACTGTCGAAACACCTGCCATACTGAACGCATACAGAATACACCCCAGTACGCCAATCTTTTCATCTTCCCAAAATTCTTTTCCGATTTTCAGCAGTATTACACAGATTCCCAATACCAGAATCAGATTGATAACACATCCCATCCAAGGAGTTACCTGTCCTTTAAAAATAGAACTGATTGTATGCACTGCCATAAAATGAAATGGTGGATGATTATCATCCTTTACATTGAAGTAAACAGAGAAATAGTTAAAATCATCTCTTTCTCCCACCTCAATATAATCTTTAAACTGCTCCTGCGTAATCCATACCGGCTGGGGATAAACATCCGCTTTATATGATAAAAGTTTACTGTTTCCTCTGTTTACAAAAACATCCTTTACCGTTTCAAAAAAATTCCCCCATGTTTCCCAAACAGTTTCTCCATATATTTCATTTTGTACAAACTTTTCCAGTCTTCCTACAGGCTGCGTTGTCACAATCCAAGGCGTAAATTCCGCATTTGCCAATTCAAAGGACAGCATTTCATCCATGTGATAGCCTTCTTTCTGAGAAATGTAGAAGGCACCAAAAACTGTAACCATAATAAGCAATACAATATTCAGTTTTTGTTTCCATATAAACTGCTTTGCCTTTTCCAACATATGTTAACCGTTCCCTAAAATTTATTTACTATTCCACTCCAAACAGTATATCTTTTGAATCATAATGAAGTATCGTGAACGCATCTGATTCATATACTACTTCGCCACTTTTTACCGCCTGAGAATTTTCATATTTCGTCATCTCCTCAGCTGTTAGCAGTAAAAACGTTTTTCCTCTTGCAAATGTATCTTCGTAGTAAGCCGTTTCAGAAGACCATTTGAAAAATTCCAGTTCTTCCGGGTCGCTAACATTTGCCATCTGTATTTTACCATCCGACAGTTCCTGCATAATATTACCGTTCCAGTATGTCGCATAACCCTGGTGATAGCCATTTTCCATTAAAAATTCCGCCACCGGTCTTCTTGCCTCATTTTTATCTGTTGCCATCATCGACAAGCTCGTCTTGGCTGTTCCCAGCAGAATGCACACTGTCATCACTCCTGCAAGAAGGTAACGGTCAAGCAATAACTTCTCTTCTGAAAGATAAATTGCAAACATCGGAATCAGAAATACAAAGCTTGTAATATAGTAACGTGGTACAAGTGTACTGCTTGTAAACACAAACACAAATGTGTTAAGGAAAAAACTGATATAGAAAAAGCATACGATAAAACGATTCTCCGTATGTTCTGTCTTCCGCACGCGCCATGCTACAATGGCAAGCACAAGCATCATCCCAAACGCCGCAAGAGATACCACTCCCCGAAGCGACAAAACACTCTTGTCCGGAATATAACCAAACAGCATTAGAATTGCACCAAACGCATTTTGAAGTCGCTCCATAAATACGCCTTCATATACGTGAATAAAATTTGTCGTTTCATAC
This sequence comes from Lachnospiraceae bacterium, assembly GCA_015056725.1. GTDB lineage: Bacteria > Bacillota > Clostridia > Lachnospirales > Lachnospiraceae > 1XD8-76. Next base: position 9,044 of record SVFS01000020.1, read on the forward strand.
GTCTGGAAGGAATATGCTTTGCTCACATATACTACATTGATTACATATCCAATTAATGTTCCTATCAAGCCAAGTATACTTACAACGATATAGCGGAAGCTTTGCTCCGTCCACTTGCAGTTATCTTTCCAAAAAGTCTTAAATACAGTTAATCTATCTTTATTCGTCTCAGAAGCTTCCACCGATTCATCGTTTATGAATGCCATACGAAAAGCTCTGAATTTATCACTTTTCATCCAGTATGTAACAGCTGTCAGTAAAAGCGGGCACTGCAGAGCAAGCATATAACGAACTCCGGAAAGTCCGCAAATCACAGCCAGCAGCATATATGGAATCCAAAGCCACTTCTTACAATTTCCTTCTGCTGACAAACGTAAAAAAATACCCATCTCAAACAAAATAATAATCACATGTGACATATAAGTATTTCCCATATGCATATGGAGCATTACGTTTTCCGAAAACGGTAACAATAAAGCTATGGCGCACAACACCTTTTTACTCTCATTCATACAAAGCGGCTTTACCATATAAAAATACGAAGCCAGCATCAGTACATAAAATACGATATTCGTCAGCATTCTGATTACATGCCAATTATCCGTAATCCGAAATAGCGGTCCCATCAGTAAATGCGTATACAGAAATCTGAATTCCGTAGAATAGTACCAGTTTGTAGTTGCAAAAATGCTTCCTTCTTCCGCTAAAAGCTTAGAAAACATCATCTCCGCAGCCATATCAGAATCCAGCCAATGATCCAGATAACATGCATTCAAAAACAGCAGTACTACAAAGAAAAATCCCAGTATAAGCCATGGATATATTTTTTGTATGTTGTTATATTTTTCCTTCATACCTATTCCTCATTTTCCTTTCAGATTATCTGTTCTTTTGCTTTTTCCTCATCCTGCTTCATAAGTCCCCAGACCGCCAGCAAGTACCAGATAAAGATAATCGGTAATACCAATTTGTAATCAATCGGCTTATTGCTCCTCAAGGTATACCATAGAGCATATATTACCGCCGTACCTGCAAGCGCTTTCACTTCCGATGACATCTTTTCATAACAGACAAGCAGACTTCCCAGCAATAAAATCGGAAGAATATACAAACTATATCTGAAATAGTACATTACAAGCCCCGGTGCACACTCCTTCATCCTTCCATAGTTCCATGCCGTCAAGCTTGTCCCTTCACCTTCCAGATTCTTTTCTACCGTAAACGGAATCATTGTATAATCCACAAAATCCTTTGCAATTTCCGTAACAATAGTCTTTGTTCTATCCATAAAACATCTTTTCGCCATTTGGAGATAGATTCTGTTTGCTTTCTTCTCTCCATAAGCCTTTTCCATCAACGGACCAAAATAATTCTCTACTGCTTCTTCCCTCTGACAGATATGCACGGCATCATCAAGACTCATTACCGCTTTTACTTCATCACTCCAGAAAAAGTAATTTGTCGCAAAATCCGGCCATACAAAACGACTTACCATGGCAGCTCCAAAACTATTCTGGATACGCTCTATCTTCTTTCCTGTGGTTTTCACGGAAATTGCATCTTCACAGGCAGGCTTTACTACCTCATTTAGCAAAAACATACATGCAAACACCAACATGACACGTAGTAACAGGCTATTCCACAGTTTTGGACGTTTCTTCTCTCCTTCTTCGCTCTCCGACTTTTTCTCATTTGAAAAAGCCAGTCCCATAAGCCCAAGAAAAACAGAAAGTCCAAAGGAATACGACAACAGCGCCATATGCATCTGCAAGACAAACGGTATCGTATTTAAAAATGCTGTCACTAAAAAGCCAAGTCGCTTATCAAGTGCCACACCGTTTTTTCTACGGTAGATAACAGCGATGAAATACCATGTACTTGCCAATCCCGCCAAAATCTGTAACGGATAAATGAAAGCAGAAAAAGGAATCAGTACGATTCCTTCCGAAAACTGCTGGTAAGTACCAAAACTTTTAGCAATATATAAAATTCCCATAGCAATCTGTACAAGCATTAACATACACATTACACGCTGTACGATTATCCGAAAAAATTTCATTCTCTTCCTACTACCTCACGAACTACATACTGTGGAGCATTGTTGATACTAATATAAATCCTTCCTACATACTCTCCAATCAGCCCAAGCATCAACATCAGCATACCGCCGATAAACACAAGTGCCGCCATAGTTGAGCTCCATCCCATCGGAACGGTAGGATTTATAAATTTCTTGATAATGGTATAAACTCCATATATAAAACCGGCTCCGGCGCAAAAAGCACCTATCGCGGTTGCCACACGAAGCGGTTTAATGGAAAATGCCGTAAAACCATTCAGCCATAATCCTAAGAGCTTGCTAAAGGTATAACCGGATGTTCCGATTTCACGTTCTCTGTGATTTACGGTTACATTCGTAATGTTTTTCGTTGTACGGAGTACAAGACCGATTACATACGGATACGGATTCTGATAACGGAGCATTTCTTTTACAATAAAGCTTTTTGCCGCAAAATAACTGGAAACATACAATTCCTTTGGTTTACCAATCATAAAGCGTGCCATCAGTTCATTTACCTTGCTTCCGAAATTACGGAACAGGGAATGCTGTTTATGCTCATATTTTGCATAAACCACATCATAGCCTTCTTCTATTTTATCCAATAATTTTCCTACTTCGTCAGCCGGTGTCTGTCCATCATCATCAAGACACACTACGATATCACCTGTGCAATATCCAAAGCCCGCCATCAATGCTGCATGCTGACCGAAATTTTTTGCCAGATTCACGCCTACAATGTTATCATACTTTTCTGCCAATGCTTTGATGACATCAAAGGTTGCATCCATTGGGAAATCATTTACAAGAATCACTTCATAAGCATAGCTTAAGTTCTGCATCGTATTTCTGATTTCTTCAATTACACCTTCTATCGTCATCGCCGAACGATAACACGGAATTACAAAACTGATTTTCTTCATGCCTGTTGTTCCTCACCAATTATCTCTTTTTACTTCCAAAACATCCTTTTTCATTTAAAAGTACTCAGTACCTATCACTTCTCATAAGGATTTAAATATCCCATCAATACGACATCTCTGTATTTACTTTGAATACATACCTCATCTCTCAGATACGCTTCCTGTACAAATCCTGCTTTTTCATAGCTGCGGATTGCCGGCATATTCTCTGAAAATGCACGCAGAAAAATTTTATGCCAGTTTTCTACGCGGAAGCCGTACTCACATGCCAATTTGCAGACTTCTGATCCGATTCCTTTTCCAATCGCATCATCCTCGCCTATAAAAATGCCATACTCTGCTTTGTTATGCTCTTTACAAATGTCTCTGAAATACACACTTCCTACCGGTCTGCTACTTTCTTTTTCACAGATAATAAACTGAATAACCTTACCCGTTTTGACCATCGTTTCTATCCAGTTCCGGTGTCCCTCCGGTGTAAATAATCCCTGATAGATAAAGTTATTCCTTACACGCGGATTATTGCGCCATTTTACAATGGCATCCGTATCTTCATCCGTCATGAGACGCAAATATACTTTTTCACCATAAATCTTGTCATTTTCTGTCATAAATTGCTATTTCCTATAAATAGAAGGCTTTTACCTGTTCACAAATATAAGCAACCTCTTCCGGTTTCAATCCGTAGTACAACGGAAGTCTTACCAGTCTGTCACTTTCCTTTGTCGTATACACATCTTCTCCATGGAAGCGACCATATTTCAGTCCTGCCGGAGCGGAGTGAAGCGGTACATAATGGAATACTGCCAAAATATCTTTTTCTTTTAAGAAGTTAATCAGTGCTGTCCGTTCTTCTAAATCCTTAGTCTTCAGATAGAACATGTGTGCATTATGCGTACATCCCTCAGGAACTACCGGAAGTGTTACAAACCCTTTTTCTTCCAATTCCTTTAAGCTTTCATAATACTGATTCCAGCTGTTCATACGGTCGTCAAATATATCTTCTGCCATTTCAAGCTGTGCATATAAGTACGCCGCATTCATATCGCTCGGAAGATAAGAGGAACCATAATTCACCCATGTGTATTTATCAATCTGACCGCGGAAAAATTTGCTCCTATTTGTTCCCTTCTCACGGATAATTTCTGCTTCTTCCACATCTTTTTCATGCTTTATTAAAAGTGCTCCGCCTTCTCCCATACTGTAATTCTTCGTCTCATGGAAGCTGAAGCAGCCGAAATCACCGATGGTTCCAAGCTGTTTCCCTTTATAAGTAGACAAAATCCCCTGTGCAGCATCTTCAATAACTACCAGATTATGACGTTTTGCAATATCCATAATAGTATCCATCTCACAAGATACGCCTGCATAATGTACCGGGGCAATTGCTTTTGTTTTTTCTGTAATCGCCGCCTCAATCTTGGTTTCGTCGATATTCATTGTGTCAGGACGTACATCCACAAATACCGCTGTCGCACCGCGAAGCACAAACGCATCTGCCGTAGATACAAAGGTATAGCTGGGCATAATGACTTCATCGCCTTCTTTAATATCTGCAAGAAGTGCCGCAAGCTCTGTCGCATGTGTACAGGAGGTGGTCAAAAGACACTTTGTAGTCCCTGTTTTTTCTTCAATCCATTCATTACATTTTTTTGTAAATTCACCATCACCACAAATTTTCTGGTTTTCTACCGCCTGTTTGATATATTCCATTTCTTTTCCTGTGAATGGTGGCACATTAAATCTAATCATGTCTGGTCCTTTCCTTCCGAGAAACAATCACATAACTATCTGATTGTTCTATTGTGAAATATACACCCTGAATCTCGTGTTTTCAAAAGTCTGTTTATATTCATACTGATTCATAAAATCGGTAATTAGTTTCCATTTTGCATCCGCTTCTGCCGGTTCTTCACCAAGAATAATCAGCGGCATTTTTTTTCCTTTTAAAGAAATGTAACCTTTTAAGGTTTCCATATCATTCACCATGGTTGCATAGGAATAAGAACCCAAGTCTGCCCACGTCGTCGATATGGCACTCGGCATATCCAGAATATAGGAAGTCGCCGGTATCTGTCCGTATAAAATCAGTTCTCTGTCAGCAAAACCTTCTTCTTCCACATAAGCTGTCAATTCTTCTATCGCTACTGCCAGCTCCTGATTGGTTACCATACCTTTCAGTATAGCATTCTTCTCAATCCTTGTATCTCTTTTTTGTCCGCTCATTCCGTCTCGAAACGTAAATACCGCTCCAAACATCAGACTCTGAAATGCCATGACAATTAGAAATATGGAAAGCATAGTCCTTACCGGATATACAGAAATGACATACTCTTTCTCTTTCCGCTCAAATATCCATCCGTCATACTGCAGCATACTCTTTATAAGACTTATACATACTGCCAATGCAAACGGAAATACCAGGAACATGTTATTCATATTCGGATATAAATGGTTATTGCTTCCAAGCGGTGTGACTCCGATAAGAATCAATACAAGGCTTGCCAGTAATTTCTGATTTCTTGTAATCTCTTCTTTCTTTGACAAGATCAGATAAACACATATCAGAATAGTAATCATCAAAAATACCGCTACCCACTGGAACATGGATTCATAGGTATAATATTTGATATTAAATACTCCGATGGCATACCACCAACGAAACAGAATAAGAACCGCACCAAGAAAAGCAAGTTTTCCTACAATCTGAGCAGTTTTTCCCGGCTCTTTTCCACCCACTTTACATCTTATCAAAACAGTCAGAGCACAGCTTACCAGACATAAAGCCAACATACAAAGCAGCCATCTGCTGCTCGCCTTATAATCCAGCAGCACCGTCAACACCATGGAATACAGCGTATAATCCGATGCATCACTTGGCATACTCAGAAGGTTTTGAATCGCATCCACATACGTATTTAATCCATAGCGATATGCAATCGCAAGCAAGATAGATCCTATACCTGTCAGATATCCCAAAATGCAAATACCTGTTTCCTGCAAAACAGTTTTTATCCGCTTTCTTTGTAAAACTCCATAATACCATAGGGATAAAACAAGTGCCGCTTCTGCCAGATTTGGAAAACGGACAAGTACATTTTTTCCAAGCATAATTCCTGCCAGAAACATTGACCAGCTTTTTTCTCTTATTAATCCATAGTACAACGCAATAATCGCCAGATTAAAATAGCAATACGTCATGTAATTGTACAAAATCGTTGTCGGACACCAGCATAGGCTGATTGCCAGCATTTCTCCTAAAAACGCAATCCACTCCGGTATCTTTACTATATTTACAAAAAAGAGATACATCGCAACGGCTACAATACTGATGAACAATGCCGTATATGCATTCAGCCCCATCAGCGTATTTCCGAAAGGAAATGATGAAAGCGCCTTCCCTACTACATTTGCTAGAAACGTAGAAAAGAACCACATACTGTTAATCTGTTCGGAAAAACGGTAATTTCCTGCACTATAAGCACTGTCTGTAAGCTCCACTCCAAGCCAGATATGGCGGAGAGGATACAGAAACAGCACTATCAGAAAAACGATATTCAATATTTTAAAGCATTTTGTTTTCTTATCTGTCATATCATTCCTGAAATATTTCAAAATTTACCCGTTCAGCTTATCATCTACGTAAGCCATACACCGAGATAGCTTTGTTTTTGCGAAAGCCTTGCTAATCCCTTTAAATAACAGGCTGCGGATATAATCCACTGCCAAACCGATAACCATGACTACTACAATTGCAATTACCCAATGCAATACCAATGAGCCTGCATTATTACAATCTGAAGCCCCCATCCAAAACGGCCATTCATATCGTATGTTAACATGTTCATGCAAGAGATACACCCCAAAGGTATAAGGAGCAAGTCTGCATACGACAGCAGATACTTTCTGCGAATTGACCTTCAGATAATAGAACGTATAGAACAACGCTACCGCACCTGTTATCGTAAACAAATGATTATATCCATATGCTGACTCTATAAAATTCTGGAACTGACCTGTTTTTAAAAATACAAATCGGATTCCCATGGTCCATGTAAAAATCAACAAACATGTACCCAAATAAGTAATTGTACTTTTTTTGATATCCGAGAAAAATGGGATTCCATACAATCTAATATAAGCAGCAATCAGATATACGACCATAAACCAAAACGCATCATATCCCAAATTATCCAATTCCAATCGCACCGGAATCAGTGTTTTACTAACGGATTCCATGACAAGCAAAATAATAATCGCCCATTGTAATTGTTGTTTTTTCATTGCACGTACCGCTACATTTAATACCGGTGTAAATAAAAACATCAGTACGTATGCCGACAAGAACCAGTAATGCAGCATATTGGTCGGAAATACATACAATAAAATATCATACAATGTCAAACTTCCTATCGGAAGAACTCCTGCAAGAATCAGCACAATCGGTACGAGACATGTATAAAACATGGTCTGCAATACAAGGTTTACCAACCTTTTTAATCGAAAACCTGTCTCTACGAGAAAATATCCGCTAATGAGTACATAAACATCTACCGCCATGATGGAAAAGCTTTCCAGAAGCCATGCCACATAACCCTTTGCAGACATTTTTTCTGCTAACGGCTCCAGCAAATTCCCTTTTGCCAGAAAATGCAGTGAAACTACCATCATCATCGCAAGAATACGGAGCATTTCGATATTTGCCATACGTGATTTTTTATGTAATTGTACGCTCATATCGTTTCCTCCTTCTCTGTCTCTATATGTGCGTTAACATTGTAACTTGTTTTCTGTATAAATTCAAGCAACGCATATCATTCATCAACTATAAAAACCGCTACCCATCCTTCTTTAAAATATGTTAGAATGTATAACAGTCAAGCATACTATTTCCGAGGAGAATCCAATGAAAAACCGCGTATCCCTAAAGAATATCATTATATTGCTGGTTGTTGTTTTAACAACTCTCGCTTCTTTATTTGTTTATCGCAAATATGAAGAAAAAAAAATGAAAACCGAATTTATGGAACAATTAGCAATAACACAATATGATAGCGTTTTCTTTTCCATGTATTCTCTTGAAAACTATTCTTCCGAGGATTTTACAACATACCTTGGAACATCGCCTATTTTGTCACCCTTTTGCATCAAGAAGCTTTCTGATATATCCGACTTTTTGGATACCGCATTTGAATCATCAAATAATATCCGCACCGTCTACTTAGGAATAGATGCAGAAGCGCTGTGGCGTTCTTGTCAAAAAGACAACAATATAGTGACTTCAAATCTCAGCCAAGAACTCTTATCCTATATAGCAAACAATCCTGACATTACATTTGAAATCGTATTGTCTTATCCTTCACTTGATTATTGGACATCTTTCTCTACTAAAAAGCTGGATTCACTTGTAGAAACTATCAACACTCTTGTAACAATGGCCACTCCGTTTCAAAATGTGTTTATCTCTTTCCCCTGTGCTGAAGAGTGGCTTATAGCAAATCCCGGAAATTATGTTACATCCACAGAAACCAATGCATTCGTTTCACAAAGAATCATGTTGCTTACATTCGATCATCAAATGCTGGTAAATCAAAACAATATTCCTGATGTATTGTCAAAATTTAAAAGCTTGATTCTTTCTTCCCAAAACTCAAAAACAGAAATGCCCGATCTTTCTGATTGGCATATAGTCTTTTTTGGCGATAGTATATTTGGCAATTATACAGACAGTTTAGCCATCCCAGGTGTGGTCAACGGTTTTACCGGTGCTACTGTACACAATTATGGTATTGGCGGAGATTCTTCTTTGCAGTTCTCAGGCACTCTGGATGCATTTTTGAATCATACAGCAGCCACCACAGATACAAATATGTCCTTTCCTTATGATGAAATCAACTCTACAGAAAATGAGCTTTGTTTTATTTTACACTATGGTTTAAACGATTATTATAGCGGAGTAGCATTAGACGATGTTGAAAATCCATATAACCTTAACACATATGGTGGTTCTCTGCGCACAGGCATCAAGCGTCTCCGTGACGCATATCCTAACGCACGTATCATAATAATGACTCCTCCATTCACGTCATACTTTGACTTCGGCAAAGAAAAAAATAGTTCTGTAGGCGAACCTCTTTACAAATATGTGGATACCGGTATCGCTATCGCAAAAGAAATGAATATTCTTTATCTTGATAGCTACTATTCTTTAGGAATGAACGAAAACAACTACTATGAATATCTTGTCGATGGATGCCACTACAATGAATATGGTCGATATCTTACCGGCATTCGCCTCACTTCATTCTTTCACGAATAATCCATACCATATACCGATATTATAAGAATTGCCCGGCATAAACCGGGCAATATTACAATTCTGCAAAATAATTGACCTCTACTTTTTTACATATCCTTCTACATTATCCGTTTTACAACGGATGATAAACTGTGGTCTTCCTTTTACTTCTTCATAAATACGGGCAATATAGTGGCCTATTACACCGAGACTTACCATAATAAAACCGCCAATAATCAAAATCAGTAAAATAACGGTCGTAAAGCCTTCTACCGCTGTTCCCATCAGATATTTTACTAAGGTCTGGACTGCCAGCACCAAGCTGAAAATGATGGATAAAACCCCCATAAATGTTACTGCCTGAAGAGGAACCGTACTAAAGCTTGTCACGTTAGAAATCGCATATTTCACAAGACTTCTAAAGGACCATTTACTGCTGCCGATTTCACGCTCCTGCACTTCATACTCTATTTTCGTTGATTTGAAACCTGCCCAGAATGACAACGCTCTGAAAAAGGTGTTTTTTTCGGATAATCCCAGCAGTACATCCACTACCTTTCTGTCTAACAGCTTAAAGTCAGAAGATGCCCGCATGTCCATTTTCATCATCTTGCTCATGATCCCATAAAACATTCCTGCAAACATTTTATGGAATATGCTCTCTTTACCACGACTCTTTTTCACACCTTCGACTACTTCATACCCCTCTTGCCAAAGCTTGTACATCTCAGGAATTATCTGTGGTGGGTGCTGTAAGTCACAATCCAGTACAACACAGGCATCACCTACTGCCAGATGCAGACCTGCAAATATCGCTGCTTCTTTTCCGAAATTACGGGAAAATTCTGCCCCCTTAATCCGTTTGTCTGCTTTAGATGCCTTCAAAATTTCTTCATAAGTACCATCCTTGGAGCCATCACTGACAAAAACGATTTCAAAATCAATCTGATGTTCGTCCATAATAGAAACCAGCGTTTTTGCTGTTCGTTCAATATTCTGCTGTTCGTTGTACGATGGTACAATCAAAGATAATAACGCCATAATTTTCCTCTTAGTTTTATACTTTTAAGTTTATGTTTCCCCTATCAAGCATTTCATTCTGTTTTGATATACAATATTCCATCTACTACCTTCATACTTCCGGCTTTCGGAAAACTGCTTAGTGCCTGATACTCATCTGTATAATAAATCTTTTCCATTTCTTCATCGGATATCAGATTCATTGTCACACCCAGATAATTTTTCATAAATTGCTGATAATTATTGTCTGTATAGATCAGATAATCTCCTGTCATTCCAATCATACCGGATGTCACATCACCTGTAATATCTGTTTCCGGCAACGTTTCTTTATTCTGTACACCGATCATCGCTACCGGCATTCCTGTATAATACCCTTCCGTCTGTTCCATGCGGTCAATCATACGAAGGCAGTATGCATATGTCTTTTCGTATTTCTTCTCCAGATTAGAGTACGCAATGTTATCCGTTACCGCAAAGTGAAGTACCAAGACACCTGCTGCCACTAACACAAGCCACTGTAATGCCGCACCTGTTTTTGTTCCTCCATCCGTTTTTTTCCAAACGAAAGCAAAAAACAAAATCGGATAAAGCACCCATTGATAACGCATCAGTAAATGATACGTTACACTCGGCGAGATAATCAAAATCACATTTGTAATAATTGGCAGTACTATAAGTACAACTAAGCTAATCAGATAGAAATACCATTTTTTTACAAATCCGCACTTCACTGCCGTCTGTAATAATACAACAAGAAATACTGCTGCCACTACTATCCATGCAATAAAAGATAACATATTATTATACAATACATTTCCTTTTCCTGTAAATGCAATGAAATCATGATAAAGATTTGCCAGCATTCCGCTAAGAGGTACTCCTGAGGAAAGCGCCATCCCATTGATTCCCTGATAAGTGTCCAGTTCTTTCCCCTGTATTTTTAAAAGTATCTGTAAAATTATATAATATCCGCCTACGCCAATCATTCCCATGTAAAGATAGCGAAGCATTGCAAGCATTTTTTCTCTGATACCGTTTCCCAAAGCCGAATTATCTCTTGCCGTTCCCAACATAATCCTTATACAGCCATACATACTCAGTAGAATTGCAAATGGTAAATAAGACTGGTAAATACCCATACTAAACGCAAGGCAGATACCACCCGCAATAAATCCAAAACGTCCTTTTTCCACAAACATTACCGAAAACATAGCAAGCATCAGCCCCATCATGTAGCCATCAGCCGTAAAAATGTATGTATATGTGGAAGCCAGTGCCGGAAATACAACAAGAAGTGCCGATACAAGCATTACCCCAAGTTTATCTCTTAAATCCAAAAATTCTATAAGTGCCGCCGCAGCGATTCCGAGAAAGGCAAGGGACAGAAGACCGATTACCCAAGGAAGTGTGAAATAAGAAGAAATCCCACAGGCAACCATCAAGAACCATCTTCCTGATGTAATCATGTTTTGGTCAAAATACATACTGGCAAGACCATCATGATTCGGAATATCTTTGCTGATTGCCGGAAAGTGCACGCAAAGTCCAACAAGAAGTACCGTAAAAAACGCTACTTTCCATTCCGTTTTTATATTCTTTTTTAATAGTTCCCACAAATTCTGTGGAGATACTAACGTTTTTTGCATATCTTTCTCCTAAAACTTTCGTTCTGAACTATACAATACCTTTAATCTTCTTCCAATAGTTTTTTTAATTCATTTCCCATGAAATCTCCGTAAATCATCCGCCCCGGCTCATTTAAATGCATTCCGTCTTCTGTATATTCTATAATATTATTTCTGTCAAATCCCACTTTATGATATACATCAATACTGTCCAAATCATATTCTCCGGCAACTTCCAAGGTCTTTTTTGCGTATTCTTCCATTGTTCCGCCGCCAAAGCTTTGCTCATCACAAGCTTCATAACCGGCAATCCAGCAATATGTCGGTGTCACTAATATAATTTTCATATCGGGATAAGTTTCTTTTACACGTTCTATCGAATACCGAAGCGCACCCGCATATGTGAAAATATCTTTCTTGTCCTGTGGATTATCCAATGGTCTTCCTGCACCATAATCATTTATCCCATGTTGCAAAATAAGCACATCTGCTTTATCGTAATCAATTTTGGACATCTCCTGCATAGAATCCGTAAAATACCGTGAGCTAAATTGATTATTTGGCAAATCTGCTAACTGTACGCCGAAATCCTGTGTGCAGACAGCTTCAATCATTCTGCACAAATTCAGAGAATCTTCATGATGGTCATATCTGTTTTCATAGTTTCCGGTGCTTGCACAGCTCCCACCAAACGCTCCATTGTATACTGTTTTCCCAACAATATCAGCAATTCTGGAATCTACCGTTGTATAAATGCGTTCCTTTCCTATTACACTATCGCCAAGAATCACAATATCATACTCCGACTTTGCTCTCTCTTTTATCGTCCCAAGAATAGACACGACAAAGCAGACAGCAATGGCTGCTGCCACAATAAGCGACACCTTATTATTAGAAAGTCGTTTTTTTGTGTTCTCCTGTTTGTCCATCCTCTATATCTCTTAACTATTCCGATTGTAAAACCGAAATCTTTCTACATATTTATTAACGCATCTGCCAGACGCCCAGCTCCATTGCCATCTACCAATGTACGCATCGCCATACTAATTTTCATACGCAAATCTTTTGATTCTATAAGAAGCTTCAAACCCTTTTCCATAAATGCAAATACATCTTCCTCTCCGATAGAGAAATCTCCTGCATTCATAATTGGTGTAAGCTTTCCAAAAGCTTCCATGTTTTGCCTTTGATTGTCCGCGAAATAAAATCCTATTGTCGGCACTCCTATTACACATAGCTCATACAATGTACTTCCTGCCGCTGAAATTGCAATATCGCAATTCTTCATAATCACAGACATATCGGTTACATTTTGATGAATTACAAGAAAAGAATATTCTTTTTCGAATTCTTTCAATTCTTCCACATCCGTGTTATAAGGTCCGCATATTATGTGCCATTTTATTGCCTCTACAGGCTTTGGCAGATATTCATTTTCCGGGTTCTGCTTCACATGTTCTACAAGCCGCTTGACAAACTTTAATGCCATATGACAGCTATCGCCGCCGCCTGTGGTTACCAGAACATTCTCCACATCATCCTTGACCAAGTACTCTATCCCTACAAACTCATCCCGCAAAGGCATATAGTCCGTTCCTAAAAGGAGCTTCTGTAAGGGATACTTTTCTTCGTATCCTAAAGTTTTTCCATATATATTGTAATTAACCACCGCATCGCAAGGATATACCTCTGTCAGATTGTCATCCATAAGAACCACATTTGCAAGCGGTTTGAGATTTTGAACATAGAACTTTGTCACATAATAGCTGTCAATCAAGATGGTAGGCTTTGCACCATTTCCCATAAGATAAAGCACTAATTGCGGAAGTTCTACATCCATCTCATCGTAATACGTAAATAAAATATGGTATGCCATCCCATGCTCTTCCAACAGCTTTACCGGCTTATCATCTGCCAGCAAAAATTCCACTTCACAACCTTGCTTTTTCAATGCTTTTGCTATGGTGAGACAACGCATAATATGTCCCATACCTATTTTTTCATTTCCGTCTGCACGTATGTAAAACATATCACGCATACCCCTTATCATCCTCTAATGTTTCCATTCCTTCTACATAAGCAAAACTCATAGGCGTACCTTTTTCTAAATCCATAGTAGCTTTTTTACCAAGTATTTCTTCAAAATACTTCGTATGAAGACCATATCCAGGACGAATAGAACGCATATTTTCCGGCGTAAACACTTCCCCTGCCATTATATCTTTTACTACAAACAAGGAACGGGAATGCTCTCTTTCCCGAAATTGCTTTTCGGACAGTTCATATGTTTCTTTTCCGATTGCCTGCTCCATAATCCGAATGCCCTGACACATTTCTCTAAATTCTTCCGGCTCCATGGAAAATGCCGAATCAGCACCACCATCTGCTCTGCGAAGTGTCATATGCTTTTCTATTACATGTGCGCCCATTGCAATCGCTCCTATGGACACCGGGCTTCCCATTGTATGGTCGGAAAGTCCTGTAACACAATCATAATTATCTGCAAGTGCAGGTATCATTTTCAAATTGACCGCATCATACGGTGCCGGATACGCCGAAGTACATTTCAGCAAAATCACCTGATCATTTCCTTCTTCCAGACAAGTATCCAACGCAAGTCTGATATCCTTTTCGTATGCAATACCGGTTGCCATAATAATCGGTTTTCCAAGCTTTGCAATTTTGCGAATCATCGGAATATCATTTAATTCAAAGGATGCAATTTTATAGCACGGTACATCCATCTCTTCCAAGAAATCTACGGAACTATGATCAAACGGAGAAGAAAAGAAAATCAGTCCCATTTCCTCTGCAATTTCTTTCAGCTTCGGCTGCCATTCCCATGGTGTATATGCCGTCTCATATAATTTATGCAAGGTCATTCCATCCCATAAAGTTCCCTGCGTAATCTGAAACCACGACTTATCACTGTCAATCGTAATAGTATCTGCTGTATATGTCTGGATTTTAATAGCATCTGCGCCGGCATCCTTTGCTGCTTTCATGATTTCCACAGCCCTGTCAAAATCCATATTATGATTTGCTGACATTTCAGCAATAATAAAGCACGGATGTCCTTCCCCGATTTTTCTTCCTGCTATCTCAATTTCTTTTCTCATATTTTAATATGACTCTCCATGTTACGTTTTTGTTTACACTTTATCCTATTCAACTCTTATAAAAATCCCATACACTCTGTTAAATTATGTATGGTCACATCTGCTTCGTACTCTGATTCTACCTGTTCGTGCATATGATCACCCATTTCTCGAACGATACGGAGCGTCTTCATTCCAAGTGCCTTTGCCCCCACAAAATCTTTTTGCGGATTATCTCCGATATAAATTGCATCCTGTGGCTTACACTGCAATTTTTCCAGAACGAACTCATACACTCTTTTGTTTGGTTTACAATAAGGATTTCCCTCCTCATCTTTTCCCAAATCATCTGTTGCAAGTACGGCATCCATTAAATCATTTAAGTAAAGTGCATCTATTTTTTGATGCTGTACCTGACTGCATCCATCTGTAATCAATCCAATTTTCATATTCTTTTGACGAAGCTTATTAAGCACTTCCTCCGCATCCGGATAAAGAAACAGCTTCGGTTTCGTAGCCCGATATATTTCCACCAGTTTTTTTACCGGGGCAGTAATATGATACGCTTCACAAATACTATCAAATATTTTTCCACGTCCCTGTTCTCTTAAGATTTTACACATTCTTTCATGTACTTCATCCACATCTACCGAATATTCTTTTCCCAGATATTCTGCAACGTTACGAAATCCCTGTAAGACGTAATCAAGCTCATTATATAACGTATCATCCAAGTCGAATATGACCGCTTTTACCATAAATATTTCAATCCCATCTCTTCATATACTGCCTGATCATAACGAAGCATCGTAAGTTCCTTTTCAATCGGTGTATACTCCAGCTTCTTCCCTTCACGCATAGCCTGAAGTGCTCCTGCATAATCTGCTCCCGCCTGTATAGATAACGGTACTCCGCCACCAAAGCGAGGATTCACTTCAATAAACTTGACAACCGGCTCTTCACCTTCTTTACTGTCATCATAGAAACACTGTATTGTGAGAGGCCCCATAACATTGCCTTCTTTCTTCAATTGCTCCACCAGATTTTCGGTAGCATCAATCACCTTTTGATTCCTTGAAATACGGCTCTTGCTTACTTCTCCCGAACGTACCTCCAGACGGAGACGCGGCACAATATAAACAGGATTGCCCTCATAATCACAAAGTACATCTATCGTATATTCATCGCCCGTTGCCATTTCCTGGACAATCGGATTTTTCACATAGCCATAGAAAAAGTCTAATTCTCTCTTATTATGTATCTGAAATACATTTACACTGCCCATACCATCTCTTGGTTTGATAATGAAAGGATATGGAATGGACATATCTTCCTCATCAAATCTCAGGAATTCCTGAATCTCTGCATCTGTAAAAGTACGCGGTGCCGGAATCTGATATTTTTCGAAAAAGACCGCTGTAGCTGCTTTATCATTACATGCTTCAATTACCTTCCTATCAGACAGAATCAGCTTTGTACCATTCGCTTCAAGCTCTTCCCTTATATCGCACAATGCCAAAAACTCTTTTTCGTATAAAGGAACCAACACATCTATCTTATTTTCTTTGCAAACTGTCAAAATGCTATCCTTGTAGGCTGTATCTGTGCATTTGGGTATTGTCACAAATTCATCCACAAATTCCTTTGCCGGATTATCGAAAGAAGCATCCGCCCCCACAACATAAAACCGGGACCTCAAATGCTCAATTAACTGAATTCTTTTTCCAATCGCTGTTAATAAAAGTTTCATCTGCTACACCCCTTTCATTGCCTGATATTTTATCTCCGCAATCTGCCAGTCAGACTCTGTATCAATATCCTGCACTTCCATTTCAGGTACAACATATGGAAGAATCTTACCAAGCATCAGCTTCTGATTTCTTTTATATGGTTCCACCTTGAAACAGTAAAACTGTCCTACGTCATGATATTCTTTTTCCAAATCCTGTGAACGGCTGTCGATATACTCTAAATATTTAAACTGTAAAAGTTCTTCGCGAATTACCATTGCACGCTGAGGAGGATAAGAAAACTGCACTACCGGAATCAAAGTATCCGCATCGGAATCTTTCAATTTGTTCATCGCATCTTTAATCTTTTCTGCTGTTACAAAGGGAGCCGTCGGATAAATACAGCAAGCCATGTCAAACCTCTGTCCTCTCTTTTCATATTCTTCAATTACTTCAAGAAGCACATCATTTGTTGTTGCAAAATCACCTGCTGTTTTTTCGCTTCTGAAAAACGGTACTTTTGCTCCGTAGCTTTTAGCAATTTCCGCAATTTCTTCATCTTCAGTAGAAACCATAACTTCATCAAAAATCCCGGACACAACCGCAGCCTCAATGGAATAAGCCAAAATGGGTTTTCCTAAGAAATTCTTAATATTTTTTCTCGGTATTCTTTTGCTTCCGCCACGAGCGGTAATAATTGCAAGTGTTTTCATTTTTATTTTCCTATCTGTCTTTGTTCTACGTAATTTCCTGCCTGCATTTCTCCGGCTTTTGGTGCGGACTGCTCCGGCTTATACCCTACGAAGCTTCTTCTTCCAAGCCCTTACTGTATTTAGCAAAATATAATAGCAGAAAAATCCAAGATTACTCTTCTGATGGATGCGTACCAACTTCTGTTCTTCTGCACCAATTTTTTCTTTATAATACGGATTATTCTGAAAATCCGGAAAATATTTTCTCATGCCATCACGAAGCTCTGCTGCAAAGCTTAGTTTTCTATGCTTTACACCTGACATGTATGAAAAGAGGGTAGTTACATAAAAAAGCTCCGAAAAACGGAATTCTATTTCCGGCTTGAAATCCCGCATAAAACCACGTTCTGTACATTCTTTCACAAGCAGCTCGCCCGCTTTCATACGGTCTCTGCACTTTGCCTCTGAAATATAATGTACCGTTGAAACATTATGCTGATAATAGTAATACATCGGCTCATTTATTTTCTCAAACCGCTTGCAGTACAGCATCCAGACTGTTCCTGCACAGTTATCTTCATAAAAGATTCCTTCTGGAAAATCCAGATGATTGTCTCGTATCATGCTTCCGCGATAAACCTTAATAACCATGCTTCCCGGCCGCATCGCAAGCAAACGCCTATGAGCCATATCGCATTCTCCTGCCTGCTCGTCCGTATTGTTGGCAATGATTTTTCCAACAGTCATCGTATGCTCAGATACAAGATTGTAATCACAGCCTACTACGTCAGCTCCGGTTTCTTCCGCTTTTGCAATCAGCTTTTCATAATAATCAGGAGTTACCCAGTCATCGCTGTCGATAAAACCAATCCACTCACCGGCTGCCACTTTCAGTCCCTCGTTCTTCGCACCACCCTGACGCTTATTCACATCATAGTGGAGTGCTTTGAACTTGCCCGGATAGTCTTCTTCGTACCGTTTCAAAATTTCATAGGAATTGTCCGTAGATGCATCATCTACTGCAATAATCTCAATATCCTGCAACGTCTGATTTATCAGCGAATTTAAGCAATATTCCAGTTTTCCGTCTGCTGCCATGTTATACACCGGCACGATAATACTGCATTTCATATATCTGCAAAACCTCTGCTATCTGTTTTCACATCATTTTATACACTACAAATCATTACGCTCCACAACCGCTTTGCCATTTTCTACACGGTAAATCATGTCGCACTTCTCAATCGTCTGAAGTCTGTGGGCAATAATAATCAACGTCTTACGTCCATGTAAGCTGTTAATGGCATCCATAATGGCTGCTTCTGTATCGTTATCAAGTGCCGAAGTAGCCTCATCTAAAATCAGCACTTCCGGATCGTAATACAGGGCTCTTGCGATACCAAGTCTCTGTCTTTGTCCGCCGGAAATACGGATACCACGTTCGCCGATACCTGTATTTAGTCCCTCCGGCAAGCTTCGCACAAACTCATCCATCTGTGCTTCCTTCAAGACTTCCCATACTCTGTCCATATCGATTTCATCTTCCGGTACACCAAACGCTACGTTTTTCAAAATCGTATCGTCCAACATAAAGATAAGCTGTGGAATATATCCTACATTTTTCAGCCAGCTTCTGTATTCATCCTTGATATTTACGCCATCAGCGTATACTCCGCCTGTCTGCACTTCCAAAAGTCCAAGCAGAATATCTACAACGGTTGTCTTTCCGGAACCTGATGCACCTACAATACCAACGGAAGCACCAATTGGAATTTCCATATCCGCATGGTCAAAAATAAGCACCTCTGAATTCGGATAGTGATATGTCACATCACGCATCGTAATACTTTTATGAATCGGAAGCTTTTTATCTGTTTCTTTCGCAAAGCTCATGTCCGTGTTTTTACCGGAAATCTCATCCTGAAGATTATCACTTACCCCCATAAAGAACGGCTGATAGAAGGCCATCGAGGTAAGCTGGTTATTAATACGGTTCGCACATGGCATCAAACGGATTGCTGCCACACTGAACGCAGAAAGTATCGGCATCATTTCCGTAAAATCACGTCCTGTTGCCACAAGCAGCATCATATAAGAAACCATTCCAATAATACAGATTGTTTCAATCAAAAGACGCGGAATACTGTTGTACAAGGTATATTTCTGTACCGCATCTACATAGCCTTTTCCACATTTAATATATTCATCTGTAAAGTACTGTTCTTTTCCCGCAATCTTTACTTCTTTGATACCCTGAACTGTCTGGGAAATCCACTT
The DNA here is from genome assembly GCA_015056725.1 of Lachnospiraceae bacterium. Classification (GTDB taxonomy): domain Bacteria; phylum Bacillota; class Clostridia; order Lachnospirales; family Lachnospiraceae; genus 1XD8-76. The sequence continues at coordinate 28,769 of SVFS01000020.1, forward strand.
AAAAAGCCCGCTGTAATAGTTCTGGTTATCTTCGCCTGCTTTATGCATAATCGGCTTAATCACACTCTTAATAACCCAGAGCGTTACAATTAAAAGCACCGCAATCATCGCTGTCATCATCCAGTCAGACAGCAGCAAAACTCCCAACAGAAATACAAATACGATAGATTCTGACACAAGCTGTAAAATAGAAAGAATCAATGCATACATATTATTTACGTCACTTGTAATATTTCTCTGAATGACTGCTGTATCCGCATTCAAATAAAATTCATAGCCTTTACGCAAATAATTTTTCATCATACGTTCTGACGTACGAAACTGATTCGTATATACAAAATGATACATAAACTTCTGCTGCCAATATAAATAAATGTTTTTAACAACAAACGTAACAATCAGTGCTGTCATAATTACTAAAGCAAACTGTGTCAGGCTCTGCATATGTAAACCATTGTAAAGCACTCTTACAATTTCATATTTTTCGACTGCGTTTTCATCAATTACGACTTCAATTACCGGTATGATTAACGAAATACTACATGCTTCTAAAACCGCACCGATAATCATCATGATTACCATGATAATCATCGTGCGCTTTTGCTTTTTATCTAATAAAACATTTAATTTCTTAAGAATTTTTAACATGATATTTCCTGTCTTTCTATTTTTTATGAATCTGGGCATCTTCCTTTTCTAAGATGCCGATGCGTTTATTTTGGTTGTGAATCTCCGGATCTTCGTATTTATCCATAAATTCATCCCCAAGTCTTACCAGCTTATCCGCAAAACGGATTCCTTTTAAATCTGTAAATACCGTAACTACAATTTCAAAGCGAAGTCCTTCAAAGAAATTCAGCATTTCCATCGGAACTGTTCCGTCAAAAATCGGATACTCCGGAAATACTTTATAATAATCCAGTTCATCACGAGGATGCGGCTTGATAAAAATCTGCCCCTGCTTTTCATATTCTTCTACAATATCTTTGAAAATCTGCTCACGTACATCCAATGTACAAAGAGGATCTGTCAGCACCAGTACCTTATCCCTCTTTTCCCCTTTGCCATCGCCTTTGCATTCTTCGATTTTCTGCTTCAAGCCATCCATATCACGCACAAACGCTTTTAATATAATGTTTTTATCTTCCTGTGTAAGTGCATCCACAAGCTTCTGACGTGGTACTTCTTTATACTTTGGACATGGCATCTGAATGGCTGCGATATCATTTACTTCCATGTCAATGCAATACTTTCCATATCCGTTCTGGACAAAAATCAGATTTAACTTATTAGACAAAAATGCCTTTAATCCAAAATGACCGCGATTATCATAACGTGCCGCATCAAAATGTACCAGACAATTTAGTCCGTCTTCCAATGCATGATATTTAATCCGATACTGATTTAAATAATATCCAATCGGATCAGAATCACAGAACACATATACTTCATCATATTCCCTAAAGTTAACCGGAATATATTTTGATTCTAAACGGGCATACTTTCTTGTAAATAGAATTCTCTGCCACATATTAAATACGATATTGCCTTTATCCACACGATACTTGGCAAGCTCCGGAAAGAAATCCTCACGTTTTTCATCAAAGGGAATCACATCTTCAAAAAGACCTGTGGATTTTACTCTTTCTCCAAAATCTTCAAAATTATTTGACATGCTGCTCAGTACAAGCGTAGCCTGTCCTCTCTTTTCTTTTGGTAAATTTAATTCTTTCAAAAATGCCACATACGCATGATAATACGTATGACATACATAAATTCGGTTTTTCATGTTTTCAAGCTCCTGATACTTTCGGACAATTCTTTAAATTATACCATAAAACCGTTCTATACACCACTTTTACGCACTTTTTAATAAGATGTTTCATAATTAATTTGCATCAAAGTCATTGAAGTAATCATCTAAATACAGCATTCTTTCTTCTACATATTTCAATAGTGTCGAAATATCCTCCGTATTCTTTACTTCTTGCCACAAATCTGTTTCCCTTCGCAATGCACCCGTCCGAATGATTTGCTCTTGATTATCCTTCATAATCGTTTGGATGTGCTCTGTACTTAAAATGTCCTTTCTGTAAGCATTCCACTTTTTCCGCAAAAGACTTCCGCAGTCTTCCACATTATCGCGAAACAGTTGTTCCATTACCGGTTCCACATAGTTTACGGTTGTATCTGCATTGTATGCTGTATAATTATTATCCCCGTCATATACATAACAGTCTCCAAACGTATAATTCATATCCCATGGAAGAGTTACCATTTTATAACCGGTTTTATTTTTCGCTTTTGCAGCCCATACATAAGTATTTTTTAAATAATTATCATATCCGCTTACGACTTGATTAAAAATATAATAATCGGTCAGATTTTCTGTATAAATCATATCTGCATACAGTTCAAAATTTGTCACCCAGTATTTGCATGCCAAATAATATTTCATTGGCTCCCAATATGTTTCGATATGCGTATATTCTTCAGGATATCTGATTCTAATCGGATAACAAACCTCATAATTTTGGTCAATAGATGCCTGTATATCTTCAGGCAATGGCATATTCCAATCTAATATTTTGTATAAAACATCATCCTGCTTCATCTGCAAAGTATCTTCATTTACCGGATATGTCATACAATACAGACCTTGATATTCCTCATCCAAAATCACTTCGCAATATTCCATCTTTGCAGAATTTTCACGAAAACTTTGTTCTGTCATTTTTTCTGCATTTGCAATTTCTTCCCACAAATCCCATGCTGTCTTTTCGCGGATTTTCGTCACATCTGCATACAATGCCTGCAGCTTCCATTTTTCACTTGCCGGCATTCCAAATATGGAGGCTTCTATTCCCTTTCCTTTCCCATCCAGCAATTTAATCGCATAATTTTCCTTATCAAATATCGCAGAGGTTTGACCTTTTTCATGAAAGCATACGTTATACTCTGCTTTTTTCTCTCCTTCATAAATCTTAATTCCGCCATAATAACGTGTTTCAGAATTATAGACATAGTCATCAATCTGCTCTATCGAATATTCCGGTGTTTCTGAATGCGTAGTACTCAGCATAACAAGGGGCATTCCCGTCAATATGATATCAATCTTCTGATACGCTTCATCTGTAAGTAAATACCCACAAAACCTGTGGCTCTTTTCAATTGCCGCCGCCAGATTATCTGTATATTCATCTTTCTGAATTACCAGCCTTGCATTCTCCCCATGCACTGACAAAATCCCCTGAAATGGCAATCGTTCTTCTTGTTCTTGCATCATAAGGGGCTGTGAAATCATAAATGCATTCAAGTTCTTCAAATAAGGTAACGCTTCCCCCTGAAAACAGAGTTCTACTCTTCCTAATTCTACCAATTCCTCTTCCTGTAACGTCTGTACAAATTCTTCTATCGTTTCAGACGTTTCCAAAAATTTCGACCAGCCTCTATAATGTTTTATTTCATCTAACGCCACTAGCATTATCACAATAAACATTGTCAATACTATAAGCATTCCGTATTGTGATATGCTTTTTTTCATTTTTTCCATATACATATACATGAATTATGATGTTTCCTTTTTATCAAAAAAATATTATGATGTATCTATGAAGAAATTAATCAAAACTATCCTTTTTATTATTTGCATACTTTTAACAGGGTTTAGCCTTGTATTTCTTTTAAACAGTTATGTCGGTTCTCCTGCTGTCATTGATTCTGCGCATGGTTATAAAATCAGTCATAGCAGCGGATTTTACAAGCACAGCATACGGCTCTCTCTGGAAGCAGGGCATGCTTCTATATATTATACCACAGATGGCTCCGAACCATCTATACATTCTGATGCCTCTATTTTATATGAAAAGCCTATTTTCTTAAAAGCAGACAGCCAAATACAAAGCCATCACCTAAGAATCCGTTTTTATGAAGAAGACGGATTTGTATCGGATGCATATGACTTTACTTATTTCATTGGTCATTCCGTCAATAACCGCTACGATACTTATGTAGCTCATATCAGCGGCAATCCTGATGAATTATTTGGTTATGAAAACGGTATCTTTGTTGAAGGTAAGCTTCGTGATGAGTTCCTTGCCCAGAATCCGGACATTACACAAGCCTATAACATGGACCCTGCCAATTACAATCTGCGCGGACCGGAAGCAGAACGTGCTGTCAATTTTCAGTTATTTGATGCGGATGGAAATTTACTTACTTCACAAAATTGCGGACTAAGAATTTTCGGTAATTTTTCACGTGGAAAATACCAAAAATCTTTCCAGCTTTTTGCTCGAAACAAGTATGATTCCTACGGTAAATTCCACACCACACTCTTTCCGTCCATTACCAGCTACGCAGATGGTGCCATGCTTTCCAAAAACAATCGCCTCGTATTCCGTAATAGCGGAAACGATTATGGAAAAGCCTTTATAAGAGACACTTTATTCCAGCAGCTCGGACAAGACTTTGGTTTCCCTATGTGTACTCCTTATGTCCCTGCCGCGGTATATATCAACGGTGAATATTATGGGTTCTATTGGGTAAAAGAACCTTTTAACAATGGTCAGATGGAAGAACTCTGTGGCGACTACAACGGTACTTTTGAACGTGTTTCCATCAATGAATTTTACAAAGTTGCAGAAGATTCTACCGAAATGCTTGCCAGCGAATATCAAGAACTTTATGACACTTACGCCGAAGCAGACTTGACCGATAATTCCGTTTATGAATCCCTTTGTCAAAAAATTGATATTAATAATTATCTGCAATACTATGCCCTGGAACTGTTTATTGCCAATAAAGACTGGCCTTATAACAATGTCCGTGCTTATCGATATGTGGCAAACGATGGGATTTATTATGAAAATACGTTAATGGACGGAAAATACCGTTATCTGCTCTTTGATACAGATTATGGTTTTGGACTGATTGATGATGTTCCCGGTTTCCGTTGCGAAGAAGATAACATTGCCGTGCTTTTATCCAATTATCAGTCCCCACTGTTTTGTAACCTTATGACACGTAAGGACTGTCGGGAATTATTCGTAACTTATATGTGCGACTTAATGAATACGGCATTTTCTTATCCAAACATCGAAAATACACTCATGGAGCTTGTTACCTCTCGTGAGAATGAATTGACTCACTACTTAGGCAGTCTCTCACAGGTAATGCCGGATGTAAGTGCAGACACGGTAACTGCCGCGACCAACGAATTACTCTTATTCGCCCAAAACAGACACGGATATGTATATAGCTTTTTGCAAAATGATTACGCTGTCTTCACTCCATATATGCTAAACATTACAGGAGATTCTCATATTCAAACTTCTGTAAACTCTATTGCATCTATAGAGTATAAGCAGATACCACAATACAGTGCAGGTTCTGAAAACACTTTGTTTTCCGGCATTTACTATGCGGACTGTCGTTTGACCTTATCCGCCACAGCAGATGAAGGACATGAGTTTGACCATTGGGAAATCAATGGCAAGCGTTATGACAAAGCTACTCTTGTTCTAACACCAGCGGAACTTTCGCTGCTTTTAAATTCTGACAGCACGGCTATACAGACCGCTAACGGTCAGCTTCCACAGCTTAATGTTACGATTGTATGCCGCGATAAAGAGGATGCCCGCGTTATCATCTCAAACATCCGCGCCAAAAATGAAAATGACGAAGTTACGCTATATAATCCTTCTGAGCATGAAATCTCTTTAGGAGGACTTTATATCAGTGACGACGCTTCTAATTTAAAGAAAACAAAATTGCCAAACGTTACTCTGGAAGGTGGTAAAAGCTATATCTTATACGGTAGTAAAAATGCATTATCACGTTCTTTGGGTACTGCTCGGCTCGGATTTAATCTCCGAAAAGAGGAAACACTGTATTTATCTGATGAAAATGGCAATATTATAGAACAAATCCTTATTCCGGATTTAGCACGTGCCGATACATCATATATACGAAATCCGTATAACGGTACATTTAGAGAATGTGAATAACATGGAGGAATCATTATGAAAAAATGGATTAGTCTTGTATTAACCGCCGTTCTTGCACTCAGTTTAGTAGCATGCGGCAGCAAAAAAAGTGATGTAAAACTGGAAGGTTCTGTTTCGGATATCTTAGCTCAGGTTTATGAAAACGCCGAATTAGATCCGGGGCTTGTAGAAGCTATGCAGTATTTTGATCAGGGTGAAATCACACCGGAATTAGCAGAAACCGTACTCGGAACAGATGACGTGGAATTTACGGAAGGTGTTTATTCCATGCCTATGATGAGTGCACAGGCATATCAGTGCGTTCTTCTCCGTTTGCCGGAAGGTGCTGATGTTGAAGAAGCCAAACAGACCTTGCTCGACAATGCCGACCCGCGCAAATGGGTATGTGTAGAAGCAGAAAGTGTTATCGTTGAAAACGTAGGCGATGTAGTACTTTTCTTAATGTCTGACAGCGCTACAGGCGAAGCTATCAAAACAGCTTTCTTAGCACTTGGCAAATAAGTTTATTTTTATCTTGAGGGGAAGCAATGTTATTTAGCAGTATCAGCTTTTTATATTATTTTCTGCCAATTACATTATTGTTACACTTTATTGTGCCTGCAGGCAAAGCACATGCCTTGAGATACAAAAATCTGGTACTTCTCATTGCCAGCTTTGTCTTTTATTTCTGGGGAGAACCCAAATTTTGTCTTTTAATGGCTATCAGTATCTGTATTGCTTATGTAAGCGGTAGATTGCTTTCCTATACAACCGAAAAGAAACCGGCTTTTAGAAAGCCGGTCTTTTTGCTGTCTGTAACAATTATTTTATTGTTTCTGTTTATATTTAAATACTTTGATTTCTTTATTCAGACAATAAACCAAGTCACAGGCTCTGCATTTTCTCTTCTCAGACTTGCACTTCCTCTCGGAATCAGCTTTTATACTTTTCAGATTATCAGCTATCAAATTGATGTATACAATGGCAAAATAAGCGCCGAGCGTTCACTCCTTGACTTTGCCATGTATATCTCCTTTTTTCCGCAATTAGTTGCAGGTCCTATTGTCCGTTATGAAACCTTGCAAAGCGAAGTCAAACGCCGTACATGTACCGTTACACAAATCGGTGTGGGCTGTCAGCGTTTTCTTATTGGGCTTTCCAAAAAGTTGATTCTGGCAGATGCTTACGGTCAACTCATCAAACAGCTTCAAGCACACGGTTCTATCTGCACCGGAGAAGCCTGGCTTATTGCCATTGCATTTACCTTACAAATCTATTTTGACTTTTCAGGCTATAGTGACATGGCCATTGGGCTTGGTCACATGTTCGGTTTTCATTTCCCTGAAAACTTTGATTACCCATATATGTCCAAAAGTATTACTGAATTTTGGCGTAGATGGCATATGACACTTGGCGGATTTTTCCGGGATTATGTCTACATCCCGCTTGGCGGCAACCGCGTACCGTTTATCCGATGGACTTTCAATGTCTTTATCGTTTGGGGATTAAGCGGTTTCTGGCATGGCGCAGGCTTTAACTTTATCCTTTGGGGATTATTTTACGGATTACTGCTGTGGTTTGAAAAGCTTGCGCTGGGTAAACTTCTTAAAAAGCTTCCGGCATTCCTGCAACATGGTTATGTTATCCTGCTTACGGTTTTGGGTTTTGTAATCTTTCGCGCAGAAAGCCTAAACGAATTGGGGGGACTTCTGAAATCCATGTTCTCTATTCCCCTTTCCCCTAAGAGTGTTTATCATGAATTTACATTATATTACTTAAAAAGCTACTTGCCATTATTACTTTTGGGTGTATTTGGTTGTACATCTCTTCCGAAAAAGGCATGGTACTATCTTTATGAAAAAGCCTTTCGGGATACCCATACGAGGCTTACACTATTTTGGCAAAAAGCAATGGCTTTGATTGAACTTCTGATTCCCTTTATTTTGTTATTTTTATGTACAAGCTATTTAATCAGCGGAAGTTACCAGACATTTTTATATTTCCGTTTTTAACTTATAACATTATCATTTTTACACAATTTTCTTTATCAGATTCTTTTGATACTTTTTATAGGATTGATAATACTATTTTAAAGCGATTGGACACATGAACAAAAACGATTTTCTTAAAAAAGCACAAACTAAATATACATTATTGGGAAGTCTCTTTCTGGCATATCTATGCGTATTTGCTTTATTAGCAATCGTTCTTCCTGATAAAGATATTTCTGATAGGGAACGTCGTCATTTGCAGACACTTCCTACTTTTTCTGTTGAAAACATATTAAATGGCAATTATTTCAGCAAGATGGATTCTTATTTATTAGACCATTTCCCAATGCGTGATTCTTATCGGACTTCTAAAAACATGTTTGATTTGAATATGTTACAAAAAAGTGACGCCGATGGTTATTTTCAGGTAAATGATAGTCTGTATGAACTTCCGGAAACCATTCATCCCGAAAACGTAGCAAAGACACTTTCCGACTTTCAGTCCATTATGGATAAATACTTTGTATCCTCCCAAGGATATTACTGTGTCATTCCTGACAAAACATATTATCTAAGTAAGGATTCCGGCTATCCACGGGCAAAGTATGATGATTTTATACATTTCACAGACGAAACTCTCGGAAGCAGTCTTACTAAGATAGATATTTCAGACACACTCTCTTTGGAGCATTATTATCGTACCGATATGCACTTACGTCAGGAAATGCTTGCCGATAGTTTCATTAACGGTTCTTACGATGAAATCCTTATGAGCGATACTTTCTATGGTGGTATCAGTTCAGCTTCCGGAATTTATCCTACTCCTGATAAGCTAATCGGCATTACTACTCCTGCTAT
>SVFS01000106.1 GCA_015056725.1 Lachnospiraceae bacterium
GCTTGAATAAAGGAACCGCCTTTTGCATCTTCCAATATATCATCCGGCTTAGCAACGTCTGCTTTTTCAGTCTCTTCTTCTTTGATATTTAACCCATCTTCTCCTTCAAACATACATGCTCCGCCAAGTGGAAGAAGCTTGATAGAATATCTGGTATCTCCTTTATCTATATGGAATAGAGTCGGTCCCATTCCGATAGAAAACTCAACTACATGAATCCCATTCATTCTGGCAAGAAGAAAATGCCCAAACTCATGTGCCAATACTACAATTCCAAAAATAAGAATAAATAAAATTAACGTCACGATTTAAATCCTATCTTTCTATTATCTTTATTTTATTCCCCACACATTCCCCGAATTACAAATTCATGTGCTTCTTTCTCTGCTGCAAGAATCTCGTCAACAGAAGGATTCTGCAATGCTTTATGATTCGCCATCGCCTCACCAATCAGCTCTGTAATTTGTAAGAATTTTATCTTTTTGTCTAAGAATAAGCTTACCGCTTTTTCATTTGCCGCATTGTAAACAGTCGGCATACTTCCGCCAATTTCGGCAGCATGAAATGCCAGCTTTAACCCTTCAAAGGTATCAATATCAGGCTCTTCAAACGTAAGTGTACCTGCCTCAAACAGATTCAGCTTTTTGCCCGGCATTGGCAATCTGTCAGGATAAAACAGCGCGTACTGTATCGGAAGTTTCATATCCGGTACTCCAAGCTGTGCTATTACCGCACCATCCAAATACTCAATTGCCGAATGAATAATGCTCTGTGGATGTACTACTACCTGAATCCTGTCAAGATCTACATCAAACAGCCATTTTGCCTCCATCACCTCAAGTCCCTTATTTACAAGCGTAGAAGAATCGATGGTAATCTTCTTTCCCATTGCCCAGTTCGGATGACGAAGAGCATCTTCTACTGTCATCTCTGCCAATTCCGCTTTCGATTTTCCTCTGAAAGGACCACCTGATGCTGTTAAAAGGATTTTGGCAATCTGACTTTTCTTTTCTCCCTGCAAGGATTGGAAAATCGCGCTATGCTCACTATCCACCGGAAGAATGGATACGCCATACTCTTTTGCCAGCGGCATAATAATATGACCTGCCGTTACAAGTGTTTCCTTATTTGCCAGTGCAATATCTTTTTTATGTTTAATTGCTTCAATGGTAGGTCTGATACCAATCATTCCAACAATTGCCGTCACGAGCACTTCCATCTCTGAAAGAACAGCCATCTTTAAAAGGCCATCCATACCATAACCGATTTCAATATCCAAATCAGCCACTCGTGCCTTTAAATCCTTTGCCGCCTCTTCTGACCACATTGCAGCATATCGCGGCTTAAACTCACGAATCTGTTGTTCCAGGAGTTCCACACTGCTTCCTGCTGCCAATGCTACAATTTCTAATCTGTCCGGATAATTCCTGACAATATCAAGAGTCTGGGTTCCAATAGAACCCGTAGAACCCATTACGCCTATCTTTTTCATGTATCTTCCTCTTACCATCTATATTATACAAGCAACATTGCAAGAATATAAATCATTGGTGCCGTAAAAATCACACTATCGAAGCGGTCCATCACACCGCCATGTCCGGGTATCAGTTTACCATAATCTTTAATATCATGATTACGCTTAATTGCAGATGCTGCCAAATCTCCCACCATGGAAATCAATGCTCCCACAATACAGATTATGGCAAATATTACTATTGCATTTACATCTCCCATCTGTGCATTTACAAACATACCGTACAAAGCACCAAGCAAAGCAGCTCCTACGACACCGCCTACTGCACCTTCCACTGACTTCTTCGGACTTAGAACAGGTGACATTTTATGCTTACCAAAAAGCATACCAACACAATATGCACAAGTATCACAGCCCCATGAACACAAGAGAATCAGCCATACGATATAAAATCCCATGCTTAAATTTCTTGTCAGATAAATAAAAGACAAACATACCGGTCCATATAAAAACGAGAAAAATGCTGTCATAACCTGCTCTGACTCATATTTCGGAAACTGAAATACATATACAAACATCATGGCAAAAAATGCTATTAACAGCATTCCCAATATTATGAAATGTACATCCATTTCATAGTAGCGCCCTACGAATAAAAGTCCATAATATAATACTGTTGCTGCTATACCTGCTACAACAAGCTTATTAGTCCCTTTTTTATCCGGTTCATCAGTATTTTTCTGTACTTTTACCACTCCTGCTGCCTTTGCAAGTTCCAGATAAGCTACTACAGACAAGAATAACAGCGTCGCCAAAAGCACTTCTCCACCAAGTGACATTGTTACAAGTGCTATAGCAACTAATACGATTCCACTTAATAATCTCGTGCGAAACATAAACTACTCCTCTTTAATCAGACCAAATCTTCTATCCCTGTTCTGATATTCCTTAACCGCTTTTTCAAGTTCCTTTTCATCAAAAGCCGGCCATGGAACTTCTGTAAAATAAAATTCTGAATATGCCAGTTGCCAAAGCAGATAATTACTGATGCGAAGCTCATAGGATGTACGAATCATCAAATCAGGATCCGGAAGCTCTGCCGTATCAAGACATGCACTAATCTCAGCTTCTGTAATGTCATCTACTGATAATTCTCCTGATTCCACTTTGGAAAGCAGCTTCTTTGTTGCACGTACAAGTTCATCTCTTCCGCCATAATTTAATGCAATCGTAAAGTTTAAACCATCATAGTCCTTTGTTGCTTCTTCCAGGGCTGCGATATCCTTTTGAATCGCTTCACTAAGCCCTGTTTTATCACCAATTACGCGAACACGCATATTATTTTTCTTTGCAGTTTTCTGGCAGTTTTTCATGTATTGATTGAGAAGTGTCATAAGTGCATCTACTTCTTCCTGCGGTCTTTTCCAATTTTCTGTCGAAAAAGCATACACTGTCAAATATTTAATTCCCATATTGTGTGCTGCGCGGCAAATCACCTCTACATTTTTTGCCCCTTGCACATGACCATAATTTCTGGGCATTCCTTTGCTTTTAGCCCATCTTCCGTTTCCATCTAAAATAATAGCTACATGATTTGGAATATTCATAGTATCCCTCACTTCCTATTTACACAAACATATTCTGCCTGCATTTCCCATATTCTTTTCTCGAAAGAAAAGGCGGCATTTGCCGCCTTCTTTCATTTCAAGATATGACACATTAAACCTTCATGATTTCCTGAGATTTTTCATCCATTAATTTTTCAATATCTTTAATGTATTTGTCTGTCAGTTTCTGTAATTTATCCTGTAATTCTTTTACTTCGTCTTCAGAAACCTCTTCTTTTACCAGTTTCTTGAATGCATCGTTACCATCACGTCTGATATTACGTACAGCTACTTTTCCATCTTCTGCTTTTTTCTTAATATCTTTTACAAGATCTTTTCTGCGTTCCTCGGTAAGTTCCGGGAATACTAAACGGATAACCGCACCATCATTGCTTGGTGTAATACCAACATCAGATGCCATGATTGCTTTTTCGATTGCTTTAATCATGGATTTTTCCCATGGTGCAATCTGAAGCATTCTTGGTTCCGGAACAGTAATGTTACCAACCTGCTGGATTGGTGTAGGTGTTCCGTAATAATCCACTTTAATTCTGTCAAGAACATGTGGATTAGCACGGCCTGCACGTATTGTACTGTAATCCATCTCTAAATGATTATATGCCTTTTTCATTTTTTCTTCATAATAGTTTAAACGTTCGTTCATAGTGTAATCTCCCTTAGCATTTTCGTTTTATACTGTTACCTTCGTTCCACTAAAATTACCTTTTACTGTATTCACAATACTATTTTCTTCATTCAGTCCGAATACCCACATCGGCATTTTATTATCCCTTGCCAGAATAGAGGCTGTCATATCCACTACCTGTAAATTCTTTTCAATCACTTCGTGAATACTTACTTCATCGTATTTCTTTGCATCCGGATTCGTACGCGGATCATCATTGTATACTCCGTCAATCGCTTTCGCAAGTAAAATAACCTCTGCTTCCACCTCAATAGCACGAAGTACTACACCTGTATCTGTCGAAAAATAAGGATGTCCCGTACCACCTGCAAAAAATACAACCTGACCTTTTTCAAAATATTTGTTAGCTCTATCCTTTGAAAACAGCTTTGTAAAGCTTCCGCATTCAAACGGTGTCAGTATATTTGTCATCATTCCAACACTTCTGAAAATTTCAGAAACATAAATGCAGTTCATAATGGTAGCCAGCATTCCTATTTGGTCTGCTTTTGTTCTGTCGATATTTTCACTGGAACGTCCTCTCCAGAAATTCCCGCCACCAATCACGATACCAACTTCGATTCCATCATCTACAAGCTGTTTTACCTGAAGTGCAACCGTACGTACTGTTTCTTCATCAAAGCCTGTTTTCTTTTCTCCTGCCAGTGCCTCACCACTAAGCTTCAGCATAATTCTTTTCATTTTGTTTACTCCCAACAATTTTAAATTCCGTATTTCCGTATGTATGCCCTGTCATGAATAAACTTATTTTCTTGCTTTTTTAATATCATCAAAGAAGGATGTCGGGTTAACATCAGCATAGCACTGTGAGCAAAGACCTTCGATAACGGCTCCATTATTAATCTGTACAGATTTGGATTTGATATTACCCATAACAATTGCTGATGCATCTAAGATAACAGGACCTTTTACATCGATATCACCTTTTACCGCACCTGCAATAACAGCACTTGTAGAGAAGATATTACCGATAATAATTGTGTTCTGACCGATTTTAACGCTTCCTGCACTACGTACTTCACCGTTAATACGAGCACCTTCTGCATAAATATCTGCTGCAGAAGAATCTCCTTCGATTTCACCTGTTACATTTAATTTTCCCTGAATTTCAAT
>SVFS01000021.1 GCA_015056725.1 Lachnospiraceae bacterium
TATTATCGAGGAGGTTCAAAGTTATGTTAGAAGAAACTTTTGAACAGTTGTTTGAAGCATCATTTAAAACAATACATACAGGAGAGGTAGTTGAAGGTACAGTCATTGATGTTAAGCCAGATGAAGTGATTATCAATATTGGTTACAAATCCGATGGTATTCTTACAAGAAGTGAATACACAAATGAACCAAACGTTGATCTTACTACAGTTGTTAAAGTTGGCGACAAGATGGAAGTTAAGATTCTCAAAGTAAACGATGGCGAAGGACAGGTTATCCTTACATATAAGAGACTTGCTGCTGATCGCGGAAATAAGAGAATTGAAGAAGCATTCAATAATAAAGAAGTTTTGACAGCTAAAGTAGCTGAAGTACTTGCAGGCGGTCTTTGTGTAGTAGTAGATGAAGTTAGAATCTTCATTCCGGCTAGTCTTGTATCTGATGTATATGAAAAAGATTTATCTAAATATGCAGGTGAAGAGATTCAGTTCGTAGTAACAGAATACAACCCAAGAAGAAGACGTTACATTGGTGACAGAAAACAGCTTATCAGTGCAGAAAAAGAAGAAAAACAGAAAGAATTATTCGGACGCATTAAAGAAGGCGATACAGTAGAAGGTACTGTAAAGAATGTTACAGATTTTGGTGCATTCATCGATTTAGGCGGAGCAGATGGTTTACTTCATATTTCTGAAATGTCTTGGGGCAGAGTAGAAAATCCAAAGAAAGTATTCAAAGTTGGCGATACAGTAAAAGCATTTATCAAAGAAATTTCCGGTACAAAAATTGCACTCAGCCTTAAGTTTGATGATGCAAACCCATGGAAAGATGCAGCTGTTAAATATGCTGTAGGAAATGAAGTTACAGGTAAAGTTGCAAGAATGACAGATTTCGGTGCATTCGTTGAATTAGCAACAGGCATTGATGCGTTATTACATGTATCTCAGATTTCTAAAGATCATATTGAAAAACCATCTGATGTATTAAAAGTTGGTGATGAAGTAACAGCAAAAGTAGTTGATTTTAACGAAGCAGATAAGAAGATCAGCTTAAGTGTAAAAGCACTCTTTGCACCAGAACCTGTTGAAGAACCTGTAGAAGAAGTACAGGAAGATGACGATGCAGATGTTGTATCTGTTGATATCGAAGCAGTTATTGCTAATCAGGCTGAAGAAGACGCTGAATAAGAAACGCATGTTAGGCTATCTATAGAAATATAGGTAGCCTTTTTGTTACAAAATATGCACGAGGATACCTAATAATTCGCAAAGGGAGAAACGTATGGTATACGATTATGAATATTTTAAAAAGGCGATTTATGATTTGACTAAAATTGATTTAAACGCCTATAAAGAAAAACAGATGAAACGCCGTATCGATACATTGATTGGGAAACATGGTATTTCGGGATACAATAATTATGTCGATGCAATCAAAAAGGACAAAGTATTGTTTGATGAATTTGTAGGATATATTACGATTAATGTTTCTGAGTTCTATCGGAATCCGGAACAGTGGGAGACTCTTGATAAGGAAGTTTTTCCGGAGCTTATTAAGAAATTCGGACAGAATTTAAAGATTTGGAGCGCAGCATGTTCCACAGGTGACGAGCCGTATTCTCTTGTCATGGCGTTGTCAAAACATGTACCTTTATCAAAAATCAATATTTATGCAACAGATATTGATAAAGTGATTTTGGAAAAAGCAAAAGTTGGATTGTATTCAGAAAAAAGTGTTGCATCTGTTCCGGCAGATTTGAAAGCAAAATATTTTGAAAAAGTGGGAGGATCATATCGTATTAAAGATGAAATAAAAAAATGTGTTACCTTCCAGCAACATAATTTATTGAAAGATAAATATCCTACGGATTATCATTTGATTGTCTGCAGAAATGTATTGATTTATTTTACAGAAGAGGCAAAAGATGTAGTGTTTGAAAAATACTTTGATTCTCTTGCGGGAGGAGGAATTCTCTTTATCGGAAGTACAGAACAGATTATGAATTACAAAGAAATTGGATATATGAGAAAGAGTTCCTTCTTCTATGAAAAACCATAATGGTTAAGTGGTTTGTATAAAGAATATCAGTAAAGCCATATGAACTTTAGATTGTTCATATGGCTTTTGTATTTGGGTTAGTAATAATTTGCAAGCATCTGTAAGACATGTTCTGCATATCTTGAAAAAATTTCACGGCTTGTTTTGATATCGTCTGTTAATTCGAAGAAGACCTCTTTGCTCTTATAATCCCGTTTGAAAAATGGCTGGATGAGAATATCCCATTGCTGTAGATAGAAGGAGTACTTACGTGTATAGCATGTCGCTGCGGTCGCTTTTGTTTTCAGATTTTTATCTACATATGCGGAAACAGATTTGTGTACAGCCATGTCTTCGTTCGGAAGATAATAGTAGTCTTTATAGTTGGCATAAAAATATTTTAATTCTTCTGCAAAAATCGGAACACGAATGAGTCCTGATTTTCCTTCTCCCTGAAAGTAACAGGAATTACCATGAAATTTTATTGGGACCGGGAGAACGGTAGGCAGTGATACACGGATAAGAAGCTCCTGACGTTCCATGCCGGAGTAATCACGATACGTATTAGCCTGTACCTTTTTTGCTTTTAACGGACTGTTAAACATATCGTAATATGCAAGAGACGGAAGAATTTGTATCAGTCCCTTAATATCATCAGCATTATGCAAAAGTAAGATATTCAAGGATGCTTCGCTTGGCATTTTTAAATACTGATGATAGATGCTGATTAAATCACCGCCGCCATAGGTGTCCTGTCTGGTAATATGCAAAAACAGCTCAACGGTCTTTTGTTTGCAATTTGGTATTTTCAAAAAATATTTATAAGGAGCAATTCGTTTGTATAAGTCTATCCCCTGTAAATGAGCAAAAGAATATGGAAGATGATGAAGAGTACATTTTTGCTGAATAAAAGGAATATCAAAATTATTACCGTTAAAATGTACGATGTGTGTGAAGCTTTCCGAAAATTCAAAAAAGGCTTGAATGACATATTTTTCATCTTCTTTTGTTTCGGAAAACCATTGAATTAACTGGAAAGCATGTCCGTCATAATAAGCACATCCTATCAAATATACATGTGAGCTTCGGGCAGTGAATCCTGTTGTTTCAATATCAAAAAAGAGTATTTTATCAAGCGGAGCAATCTGCTCCACAGGATATTCTATTGTAAGATCAAAGGGTTGTTTTACAATACGCATTTTAGACCTCGCTTTGTTTGCAATCATAGGCTTAGTATACCATATGTGATTTTTTATGACTACATGAAAAAATGTCGATTTTATACTGTATATGGAGAAAAATGGTCTTTCAAAATATGGCAAAGAATAGTAAAATAGAAACGTGGTATTTATAGAAAAACTCTTATGGATTTAGTAAGAGAGAAAGAGGGTAACAAATGGCAAAAGCAACATTTGTAGGTGGGATTCACCCTTACGAAGGGAAGGAATTGTCAAAAGACAAACCGATAAGAGAAGTGCTTCCAAAAGGTGATTTGGTGTATCCCCTGTCGCAGCATATTGGTGCTCCGGCGACACCGATTGTAAAAAAGGGTGATTATGTCCTGCAGGGACAGAAAATTGCTGAGGCAACTGGGTTTGTGTCAGCACCTATTTATGCAACGGTATCCGGAACAGTTAAAGCAGTTGAACCGAGAAGAGTTGTAACAAGTAATGAAGTGATGAGTATCGTCATCGAAAATGATGGGCTTTATAAAGAGGTGGATTATCCTGAAAGAAAACCATATGAAGAGATGACAAGCGAAGAGATTGTAAATATTGTAAAAGAAGCCGGTGTTGTAGGTATGGGAGGTGCCGGTTTCCCGACATTTATTAAGCTTTCTCCGAAAGAACCTGAAAAAATTGATTATGTAATTGCCAATTGTGCGGAATGTGAGCCGTATCTGACATCAGATTACCGCAGAATGATAGAAGAGCCTCATAAATTAATTGAAGGTTTAAAAATTATGCTGCATCTGTTTCCGAATGCAAAGGGAATTCTTGCAGTGGAAGAGAATAAACCGGATGCGATTGCTCTTTTGAAGAAGCTTACAAGTGATGAAAAAGATATCATTGTAAAACCGTTAAAAACGAAATATCCACAGGGAGCAGAAAGAGGGATTATTTATGCCACAACAGGTCGTGCGATTAATTCCAGTATGCTTCCGGCAGATGCAGGCTGTATCGTAGATAACGTAGATACAATTGTTGCAATTTATCATGCGGTAGTACATGGCAAGCCGTTGATGTACCGAATTGTAACAGTAACAGGAGATGCGATTGCTGATCCGAGAAACTTTATTATCCGAATCGGAACCAATTATAACGAATTGATTGAAGAAGCCGGCGGATTTAAGAAAGAACCGGTTAAAGTGATTTCAGGCGGTCCAATGATGGGATTTGCCATGTTTGATTTGAATGTTCCGACAACAAAAATTGCATCAGCGCTTCTTTGTCTTACAAAGGATGATGTGGCGGATATGCAGCCTACGGCATGTATCAATTGCGGAAGATGTGCAGAAGTGTGTCCGAGCCGTCTGATACCAAGCTACTTATCAGATGCGGCAATACATAATGATTCTGAGAAATTCCTAAAGCTGGAAGGCTTGGAGTGTGTGGAGTGCGGCTGTTGTAGCTATGCATGTCCTGGAAAACGGCAGTTGGCACAAACAATTAAATCTATGCGCAAAACAGAACTTGCGAAAAAGAAAAAATAACAGGAGGTAAGTAAATATGAATGATATGTTACATGTATCATCAAATCCGCATGTCAGATCAAAAGTCACTACAAGCTCGATTATGCTGGCTGTTGTGATTGCATTACTTCCTGCAGCGGGTTTTGGTATTTATAATTTTGGAACACATGCACTTTTACTGATTCTTGTAACAATTGCAGCATGTGTCCTGACAGAACTTTTATTTGAAGTTCTGATGAAGAAAGAAATTACAATCGGTGATTTTTCAGCAGTAGTAACAGGTTTATTATTAGCAATGAATCTTCCGCCGATGGCACCGTTATGGATTGGTGTGATTGGTGGTATCTTTGCAATTCTTGTTGTAAAAATGCTGTTTGGCGGATTGGGACAGAATTTCATGAATCCGGCACTTGGAGGCAGATGCTTCCTGCTGATTTCTTTTACGGGAATCATGACAAATTTCGATTGTGATGCATACACAGGTGCAACACCGCTTGCACAGTTAAAAGCCGGTACGACACCACAGATTCTGGATATGATTATCGGTCGTACTTCCGGTACAATCGGCGAGACAAGCATGATTGCTATCGTACTTGGTGCATGTCTGCTGATTATGCTTGGAATTATTGATTTGAAAATTCCGGGTACATACATTGTTACCTTTGTCATTTTTATTTCTATTTTTGGTGGTCATGGTACAGATATGGCATATATTTCGGCACATCTTGCAGGTGGCGGTCTGATGCTTGGTGCTTTCTTTATGGCAACAGATTATGTTACAAGACCGATTACCAAAAAAGGACAATATGTATATGGCGCATTACTCGGCATACTGACAGGTATTTTCAGAGTGTTTGGAGCATCCGCAGAAGGTGTGTCCTATGCAATTATCATCGGAAACTTGTTAGTTCCGTTGATTGAAAAAGTGACTCTTCCAAAAGCATTCGGTAAAGGAGGAGAACACGTATGAGAAAAGATTTGAAATCCATGTTAAAAGACGCGATGATTCTTCTTGCAATTACACTTGTTGCAGGTTTGGTGTTGGGTGTTGTCTATAAAGTGACAAAAGAACCGATTGCACAGCAGGAAGCAAAAGCAAAGCAGGAAGCTTGTCAGGAAGTGTTTGCGGATGCAGCAAGCTTTGAAGCAGTTGAAGGATTTAATAAAGAGACCGCATATTTAGCAATTTCTGAACAATATCCGAATCAGGATATTGATGAAGCAGTGAAGGCACTGGATGCATCCGGTCAGATACTCGGATATGTAGTTACTGTAACAACGCGTGAAGGTTATGGTGGAGATATTCAGTTTTCTGTAGGTATTCGTAATGATGGAACGGTAAATGGCATTTCTATTTTGAGTATTGCTGAAACACCGGGACTGGGTATGAATGCAGAAAAAGTATTAAAACCACAGTTTGCCGGAAGAACTGTAGAAAAGTTTGAATATACAAAAACAGGAGCATCAGCAGATAATCAGGTGGATGCAATTTCCGGTGCGACAATTACAACAAATGCAATTGTAAATGGTGTGAATGCCGGTCTTTCCTATTTTGTGACAGAGTTGGGAGGAGGTGTTTCACATGAATAAAACAAGTGAAAGATTGTTTAACGGTCTGATTAAAGAAAACCCGACCTTTGTTCTGATGCTTGGTATGTGTCCTACACTTGCGGTTACGACAAGTGCTATTAATGGTCTTGGTATGGGACTTACAACAACAGTTGTACTTGCACTTAGTAACGTGATTATTTCCTTATTGCGCAATATTATTCCGGATAAAGTTCGTATACCGGCATTTATCGTTATTATTGCATCATTTGTAACGATGGTGGAACTTTTATTAAAGGGATTTATTCCTTCGTTATATTCTGCACTTGGAATTTATATTCCTCTTATTGTAGTTAACTGTATTATTTTAGGTCGTGCAGAAGCGTATGCGTCCAAAAATCCGGTATTGCCATCCTTGTTTGATGGTATCGGTATGGGACTTGGATTTTCTTTTGCACTTACATGTATTGGTGCTGTCCGTGAATTGATTGGAGCAGGAACATTATTTGATTTTTATGTAATGCCTGAGTCTTATGTACCATGTACGATTTTTATTATGGCACCGGGTGCATTCTTTGTACTTG
The DNA here is from genome assembly GCA_015056725.1 of Lachnospiraceae bacterium. Classification (GTDB taxonomy): domain Bacteria; phylum Bacillota; class Clostridia; order Lachnospirales; family Lachnospiraceae; genus 1XD8-76. The sequence goes on from SVFS01000021.1 coordinate 6,862, forward strand.
CAATGCTTACGGCTTTACAGAATAAGCTGAAAGCTATTGGTGAGAAGAAGGGTAAAGATATGAGCCGTGTTGGCTCCGGTTGTAGTGAAGACTGCATGAACTGTGGAGAACAGGGCTGTAGTGCAAGAAAGTTCTACGATACAGAAGGTGCTGATGTAGCAGTCGGCAAAGTAGAAGAAGCCAAGAAGGAAGAACCTAAAGCAGAAGAAGCTAAGGCAGAGGAAGCTAAGGAAGAGGAAGTTGAGACGGAAGAAACTGTAGCAGAGGAAGTTAAGGCAGAGGAAGTTAAGCCGGAAGAAACTGTAGCAGAGGAAAACGAAGCAGAAGAGATTAAGGTAGAAGAAATCAAAGAGAAAAAGCCGAAAACAAGAAAACCCCGGAAAAAGAAAATTGTTGAAGAAACAGTTGAAGAAGTAACAAAAGAAACTGAGACAAAGGAGGAAGAATAATATGGCAGAAACAGTAAAAGAATTACTCATCATATTAATCAGCTCCTCTTTAGTGAGTAATGTTGTACTTAGTCAGTTCCTGGGACTTTGTCCGTTCCTTGGAGTATCCAAAAAGACAGATACTGCAGCAGGAATGGGAGCTGCAATTATTTTCGTAATTACAGTATCATCGCTTGTTGCAAGTTTGATTTATGAGTATATGTTAGTACCACTTGGTATTGAATATCTTCAGACAATCGTATTTATTTTAGTAATTGCTGCACTTGTTCAGTTTGTAGAAATGTTCTTAAAGAAATTTATTCCGGCGTTGTACCAGTCACTTGGTATTTATCTGCCGCTTATTACAACAAACTGTGCAGTACTTGGTGTAGCACTTACAAACGTAACAAAGCAGTACGGTATTTTAGCAAGTGTTGTAAACGGATTTGCGACAGCAGTCGGATTTACGGTTGCGATTGTAATTCTTGCAGGTATCCGTGAAAAAATGGAATATAATGATATACCTGAATCTTTCAAAGGTATGCCTATTGTTCTGATTACAGCAGGACTTATGGCAATTGCTTTTTGTGGATTCTCAGGACTCTTATAAAGGAGGGAAGGCAATGAATGGAATTTTAATAGCAACCCTCGTTGTAGGTGGTGTAGGTATTTTTATTGGTTTGTTTCTTGGTATTGCAGCAATTGTATTCAAAGTGGAAGTAGATGAAAAAGAAGTTGCTGTGTTAGAAGCTTTGCCGGGAAATAATTGTGGTGGTTGTGGCTATGCGGGCTGTTCCGGTCTTGCAGCAGCAATCGCAAAAGGAGAAGCTGCGGTAAATCAGTGTCCTGTAGGTGGAGAGGCAGTTGCCAAAAAAATCTCTGAGATTATGGGAATTGATTCTGAAGCTACAGTTAAAAAAGTGGCATATGTAGCATGTAACGGTACATGTGAACATGCCAAAGTTGATTATGAATACTACGGTGTGGAAGATTGTAACATGTTATCCTTTGTTCCGAATGGCGGTGCAAAAACATGTAACTACGGATGTCTCGGATATGGTAGCTGTGTAAAAGCGTGTCCGTTTGATGCGATTCATATTGTAGATGGTGTGGCAGTGGTTGACAAAGAAGCATGTAAGGCGTGTGGAAAATGTGTTGCTGTCTGTCCAAAGAATTTAATTAGCCTGATTCCTTATGATGCTACTTATATGGTGGCATGTAGCTCAAAGGATAAGGGACCGGTTGTAATGAAAGCATGTACTGTAGGATGTATCGGTTGTGGTCTTTGTAAGAAAAATTGTCCAAACGATGCTATTACGGTTGAAAACTTTGTTGCAAAAATTGATCCTGAAAAATGTACCGGTTGTGGTACATGTAAAGAAAAATGTCCTAAGGGAAGTATTGAGGCTTTAGTATAGGGAGCTTAAACATGTATTATCATGATATCACAAAAGATGATATGAAAAATGGGGACGGTCTTCGCGTTGTTTTGTGGGTTTCAGGATGTGATCATAAGTGTGAAGGATGTCAAAATCCGATAACATGGAATCCGAACGATGGTATTGTATTTGATGAAGCGGCAAAGGAAGAGATTTATATGCAGCTTGAAAAGTCCTATATTTCAGGAATTACATTTTCAGGCGGAGATCCGTTATATCCTGCAAACAGAGAAGAAGTAACAGCACTTGCAAAAGAAATAGCAAAGCATTTTCCGGAAAAAACAATCTGGTTATATACAGGCTATTATTATGAAGATGTAAAGCATTTAGAAATCATGAAATACATAGATGTACTTGTGGATGGCCCATATGAGCAGGAAAAACGTGATGATAAGCTTCATTGGTGCGGAAGTACAAATCAGCATGTGATATATCTGAAACGAAATAATTAATGACAGAATATTTGTCAAATGAACATGGAATGGAGAAGCATATGACAACAAAAACAATTCAAATCAAGTATCATTCAGAGGAAATTGAAAAGTTAAGATATATTGATGGAAAAAGTGACTGGATTGATCTTCGTGCAGCAGAAGATGTTACTATGAAAGCAGGAGAGTTTAAACTGATTAGTCTTGGAATTTCGATGAAGATTCCGGAAGGATATGAAGCACATCTTGCACCGAGAAGCTCTACTTTTAAGAATTTTGGGATTTTACAGACAAACAGTATTGGTGTAATTGATTGTTCATATTCAGGAGATAATGATATATGGCGTATGCCGGCATATGCTGTACGCGATACAGAAATACATGTGAATGACAGAATCTGTCAATTCCGTATTATAGAAAATCAGCCGAAGATTGTATTTAAAGAGGTTGAGCACTTAGAAGGGAAAGACAGAGGCGGATTCGGAAGTACCGGAGTACAATAAAAATATTTTCAGTAAATATAAGATCAAGAAAAGGGTTTCGTAAGAAATCCTTTTTTTGTGGGCAAAATACAGTATGCATAATCGCATATGAGAAAGGAAATACTATGTATATTCTCTGGAAAGGTATGTATGTAGATGGAAAATATAGAATTAGAACCTTTATTAAATCAAAAATCGTTTGGAAAAGAAATGACATCGGATTTTAAAGAAAATTTGGAGGCATTAAAAGTACAGTTATCACCGGAAAAAAGTTATGACGTAGTATATCGTGTTATTAAAATTGGAGAAAGAGATGCGTTCTTCTTTTTCATTGACGGATTTTGCAAAGATGAATTAATGCAAAAAATGTTACAGTTTCTAATGGGATTAAAACCGGAAGATTTACCGGATAATGCGCATGATATGACTAAGAAATATATGCCGCATGTAGAAGTTGATTTAAGTAATAAATGGGATGATATCATTCATGGTCTGCTTTCAGGACAGACAATAATCATAATAGATGGATATGATACATGTATTATGCTTGATACAAGGACCTATCCGTCAAGAAGTATGTCTGAACCTGTAAAGGAAAAAGCATTAAGAGGTTCCAGAGATGGTTTTGTAGAAACGATAGTATTTAACACAGCATTATTGAGAAGAAGAATACGAAGTACGAAATTACGTGTGGAAATGCTGTCTGCCGGAAAAAGCTCTCAGACGGATATTGCTGTCTGCTATATGGATGACAGAGTGGATCATAAAATGCTTTGTCAGATTAAAAATCGAATAAAGAATATTCATTTGGATGCACTTTCTATGAATCAGGAAAGCTTGGCAGAATGTTTATATCAAAGCAAATGGTATAATCCGTTTCCAAAGTTTAAATATACAGAAAGACCGGATACAGCGGCAGCCCATGTGCTGGAAGGGAACATTGTGCTGTTTGTAGACAATGCACCGTCAGCTATGATTATACCGGTAACAATTTTTGATATGGTAGAAGAAGTGGATGACTATTATTTTCCGCCTATTACAGGAACATATTTACGTTTTTCACGATTTATTATCGGAGTACTCACGTATTTGCTTACTCCGACATTTTTATTGCTTTGTATGTATCCGCGGTGGATACCAGATTGGCTGAAATTTATTGAAATAGCAGATACAGTAAATGTTCCTGTTTTATTACAACTATTGATTTTGGAATTATCATTAGATGGTTTAAAGCTTGCAGCAGTGAATACACCGAATATGTTAAGTACGCCGCTTAGTGTGGTTGCAGGTATTGTACTTGGAGAATTTGCAGTAAAATCAGGCTGGTTTAATTCAGAAGTTATGCTGTATATGGCATTTGTTGCAATTGCAAATTATACGCAGTCAAATTATGAACTTGGATACGCCCTGAAGTTTATGAGAATCATAACATTGATTTTAACAGGAATTGCAGGTGTATTCGGTTATGCTGCAGGAATTCTAATTTGTCTTTTGTGTATTATTTTTAATAAAACAATTGCCGGAAATTCATATCTTGGAATCGGAAGCGGTATGGGGAAAATCTGGAAACGTTTTTTCCGAATCAGGCAGGAACAAACATCCGAAAAATAAAAATGGAAATAGAAATAAGGACTTGCGAAGTAAAAAAGACAATGCTATAATGAGCCTACTTTATTTTCAAATCTTTTATTCTATTATAATGGCACATGAATCATGTGCAGATTCCAATATGAACTGAATAAGACTCTGTAGGAAGGAGTTTTATGTTATTTAAGAAAAATCGATGGATTATCGGTTTTATTTTTGGACTGTTAATGTCAAAAACTGTTTGTATGGCGGCTGAAGATAGCTACCTTGAATCTCAGGAAACGAGGGAAACGGAAAGGATTACAGAAGATGAAAGTAATTCTTTTAATGTGAGTATGTTTTCATTTGTGGAAGCAGAAACAACGGAATTTGCCTATACCGGAAAAGTACAGACGTATAAGGCACCATTTGATGGATTATACAAGCTTGAAGTGTGGGGCGGACAAGGAGCTTCAAGAGTTTCAAATGTAAGTCCCGGTGGAAAAGGTGGATATAGCGTAGGCTATATTGAATTAAAGAAGGATACTCCGTTGTATATTGTGGTTGGACAGAATGGAAATGGATTAAATGGTGGTTATAACGGCGGAGGTTATGGAGGTTGTTATGGAGATAGTGGAGACTCCGGTTATGGCGGAGGTGGCTGTACTCATATTGCAACAACAAATAGAGGTGTGCTTTCGAATTATTCATCTTATCGGAAAGAAGTATTGTTGGTTGCCGGCGGCGGAGGTGGGCAAGGTGGATATAGTGGACGTTATAGTCAAGGAGGTTCCGGTGGAGGAATAACCGGTGGAAACGGTTATCATCGTAATGGTGGCATAGTATCGAATGCAGCAGGCTCCGGAGAAGAAGGAGTTGGCGGTTCGCAGACCGGTGCAGGTAAATTAGGAGGATTCGGATATGGAGGATATGGAGAACCTTACAATTCCGGCGGCGGAGGAGGCGGCTGGTACGGCGGTGGCCCTGGCAGTGTGCATTGTGCTGGTGGAGGCGGCTCAGGCTATATCGGAGGAGTACCTGAAATAGAGTTTTCCGGTGAGATATTTACACCGATAATGGAAAACGGAGTAAGAAGCGGACACGGATATGCAAAGATCACAATGATAAAGAAGCTTGTAGCGGTGACATTTCAAGAAAGTGAGCTGGAAGTCATTGAAAGAAAGCAGGTAGTTATCAAAGCGGATGTGGAAGGGGTTGTTTCCCATACATGGCAGATGCAGAAAAAGACAGACGATGTACCATTTGAGGAATTATGGGAAGATATCGATATGGAAGCGTTAGGGATGGAAGAGAAGGTTGAGATAGAAAATCGTTCCGGCAGTATCCGGCTTACATTTCCGGCGCAGATGTGTTTCTCAGAGTATTGGTTCCGCCTTTGTATACAAGGGGAAGAGGAAAACATGGAAAGTGCCCCCTGTTTGCTGACAATCATTCCGCTTAAAATTGATTATTTAGAATATAGAGGCGTGCAACAAGATTTAGAAGCCGGTACGACTATAACAACAAGTGATTTTGAAATTTGGGCAGTTTATAATAATTCAGATATTGAAGTATTGCTACGTGAAGACGAAGAACTGTTGGATAGGCTGCTTTTTGTAGACGGTACAGAATATGAATCTCAATTAATATTGAGGACGGTTTCGGATTCTAAAGAAATTACGATGCAGTTATTACATGAGGATCATCCCTTGCCGGTTACATTTTCTGTCAGTGTGTATGATTTGACGGAGCCGGTAGTAGAAAATGTGACGATAAATGGAATACAATTCTATGCCAATGAAACATTACTTACCATAGAAATTGTTGTTGAGGCAGTAGATAATAGTGACAGTAGCTTAGAATATTGGTATGAACGTAAATCAGACGGATATTGCTCGGAAGTTACGGGGGAAAATACTTTTTCTGTAATCTTAAATAAAAATGATATCATCGAACTATATATAAGGGATGAAAGTGGCAATGTTATAAAATATGAAAAAGAAATATGCTATGTTGATACACAGGCACCTGTCATAAAAGATATAAGCGTTAGTCCGGAAAAGGTCTGGATAAACGGAGAAGCAAAAATAACAGTAATCGCAGAAGATGAATTATCAGGACTGCATGACAGGGCATATTCCTTTGATGGTGGCGCAACATGGCAGGAGAATAATGTGTTTGTATTAGAACAATCACAAATATTAAAGATATTGGTACGGGATAAAGTGGAAAATATCAGTGATTTCTATGAAGTTGAAGTACATAAAAAGAAAGCTGATAACGGTTATAAAGCCAAACAGGAAACAGTATTTCAGGTAAGGAATCCGATTCCTTATGAAGAAGTACTTACATTGGAAGCGGAAAAAAGAGTATTAGAAGTCTATAACAATTTGCCTGTGGAAAAACATATTGTACAAGAGGATGCTGAAGAAATAATTAGGGAAGATATAGAACAAAGTCTTGAAGAAGAAAGAAAACCTGATGCGACAGAATCAATAGAACATAGAAAACAGAATGTGGAAGAAATAAAAATTCCTTTGGCAAATAAACAAGAAGACAAAACAAAACTGCCTAAGGTTATTATGGCTACAACGGCAGCAACAGCTACGGCAACAGGCATGTTCTTTTGCTTCTTTATCATATTTAGAAGGGCAGATGTGTATTATATCAATGAACTGTTACAGGAAGAATATGTAACGTTTTGTCCTATAAGACGAAAAAAGAATGGATATTATATAAAGTTACATCCGAAACATTTGAATGGAATAGGAAATAAACGTTTTGTATTACGTGTTTCCAAAGGATTTGCCAAGAAAAAAGACGGAAAATATTTGGATGTAGTATTTGAAAAACGTGTTGTTTATACCTTATGTATGAAAGAGAAGATGTACTTTTATTTAACGGAAAAATTATAGATAAAAGGTGTGATTTGTCAAACAGAAAGCCGGATTTCCGGCTTTCTGATGTTCTCATTCTGGTATAAAAATAATGATAAGCTTAGTTACAGTTGCATCCGCAATTCATATCAAAACCAGGGTTACATGCATAGAAGTTTCTGGAATTCATACGTTCCTGGACGAGTCTTAAGGCTTCACCGAATCTTTGGAAATGAACAATTTCACGTTCACGAAGGAAACGGATTGGATCACAGACTTCAGGATCTTTTATGAGACGGAGAATGTTGTCATATGTTGTTCTGGCTTTTTGTTCTGCCGCCATATCTTCCATCAAATCAGTAATGATGTCACCTTTTGATTGGAAAACAGTACTTGTAAATGGCATTCCACTTGCTGCCTGAGCCCAGATACCGGTAGTATGATCTACATAATAAGTAGCAAAACCACTATTTTCGATTTCTTCCATCGAGAGATCTTTAGTAAGCTGATGAACAATGGCAGCAACCATTTCCATATGTGCAAGTTCCTCTGTACCGATGTCTGTTAAAAGACCTGCAACTTCAGGATATGGTGTTGCATATCTTTGGGAAAGGTAACGCAATGAAGCAGCAGATTCACCATCAGGACCGCCATATTGAGAGATGATTACCTGAGCAAGCTTTGCGTTTGTTGAAGAAATATTAACCGGGTATTGTAAACGTTTTTCATAACTCCACATTTAACAGTCGCCTCCTTCCCATGGCATGGGAGCTTTTGCCCATCGCCATTCATCCGGGGCAGCTCCGGGAGTGTCGATACAAATCATACCATATTTCATAGTATAATCATTTACTGCCTGCTTTTTCATGAGAGCATATTTTTGATAATACGAAACAGCATCTCTGTCATAAGGATGTGTATCAAGATATTCTCGAAGTTCCGTCATGGCAAAGTCAAGAATGTCGATTTCTCGTTGCAATTTTCTTTTTTCGTTATAGTTCATTGTTGGATGATTCATTTTTGGCCTCTCTTTCCAAAGAAAGGTTTATCTAATTCAGGGAAAATAGTTCCTTTTTTAAATGCATCTTCCAAATTCTCATACATAATAGGTGCTTTTTGCATAGGCACATATGCCATAGCGATCGGAAGGTTGAAGGCCATTGTGTCAACCGGAATTCTTTTCTGCATAAGGTGTTCCTTTCATATTATTTTATATCCTATAATATGTCATTTTTTTTATTGTGTGAAAAAAGCAGAGAATAAGGTATAATCTGTATAGAAAGCGACTTGATTTCCGCACGACTTTGTGTGAAAATGGTTGTGGTTTTATAGAATATATCAGGAGGCGGATTATGCGAGGTATCGATACACAAGTTCGCAAGATGCGTAGACGGGTATTTAAAGAAATCGCAAATTTAGCATATACATCTACTAATCTGACGGATGATATGGAAGCACTTCCATATAAGATTGTGGATTATGAAGAGTCAGATATGCTTGAAAATGTATATAGAGAGCGTGCGGTTGTACGAGAAAGATTACGTCTTGCGATGGGAATGTCTTTAAGACCGGAGAATATGGCGGTACATGTTTCGCAAGGAATGGAGCTTAGTAATATTGATGAGAAATATTATGAACCACCATTATTGCAGGTAATTCCATCAGGCTGTAATGCATGTCCTGAGAATCAATATACCGTATCGGATAAATGTATGGCATGTACAGCACATCCGTGTCAGGAAGTATGTCCGAGAGGAGCAATATCGTTTCACAAGGGTAAATCCTACATTGATCAGGAAAAATGTGTGAAATGCGGTAAATGTAAAGCTGCATGTCCATATGATGCAATATCACATCAGGTACGTCCTTGCGCTGTGGCTTGTGGTGTAGGAGCAATTATAAGTGATAAGCATGGCAGAGCGGTAATTGATACGGATAAATGTGTATCCTGTGGTATGTGCATGGTAAGTTGTCCGTTTGGAGCAATTGCAGATAAATCACAAATATTCCAGCTTATCAGAGCAATGCAGTCAGGAAGAAAGATTATTGCACAGGTTGCACCGGCTTTTGCGGGACAGTTTGGACCAAAAGTAAATGCTGACATGTTAAAGACCGCATTAAAAGAACTGGGATTTTATGATGTATACGAAACTGCAATAGGTGCTGATTTAGGCTGTATTGCAGAAGCAGAGCATTATGTACATGAAGTAGCAACCGGAAAACAACCATTCAGTTTAACTTCATGCTGTCCATCCTGGTCAGTAATGGCTAAAAAGTTTTTCCCGGAAACGATTGATAAGATTTCAAACGAGTTAACACCAATGGTTGCAACAGCGAGAATTATCAAAGAAGATCATCCGGATGCAGGTGTGGTATTTATCGGACCATGTGCATCCAAAAAGCTGGAAGCATCCAGAAGAACTGTTCGTTCAGACGTGGATTTTGTAATTACTTTTGAAGAGTTGACAGGAATGTTTGAGGCGAAGGGAATTTTGTTGGAAGAAATTCAGGCAATGGATGAATTAAAAGGAGCAACCGGAGCCGGACGTGGTTATGGAGTTGCAGGTGGTGTGGCAAGTGCTATTGAAGCTTATGTCAAAGAAAACTATCCGGAAGTAGATGTCAACATAGAACATGCAGAAAGCTTATCGGAATGTAAAAAGATGCTGATGCTTGCCAAGGCAGGAAAGAAAAATGGCTGTCTGATAGAAGGAATGGCATGTCCAGGCGGTTGTGTGGCAGGAGCAGGGACAAATATTCCAATCGTGCAGGCAACAAAAGAATTGACAGCATTTAAAAATGCGGCAGAAAAGCAGCTTCCAAACGCAAAAGATTATAAATAATGGATAGCAAAAGAATATATGAAAAAGGAGACGATTATGTCTAAAACAATCAGAACAAGATTTGCACCAAGTCCAACAGGACGTATGCATGTAGGAAACTTGAGAACAGCTTTATATGCTTATTTAATTGCAAAGCATGAAGGTGGTGATTTCATTCTTCGTATTGAAGATACCGATCAGGAACGTCTTGTAGAAGGTGCTGTTGATATCATATACAGAACGCTCGAAAAGACAGGTTTAATTCATGATGAAGGTCCGGACAAAGATAAAGGTGTAGGACCGTATGTACAAAGTGAGAGACAGGCAAGTGGTTTGTATCTCGAATATGCAAAAATGCTTGTAGAGAAAGGCGAAGCATATTATTGTTTCTGCGATAAGGAACGCTTGGCAACACTTACTACGGAAGTAGCAGGAAAAGAAATTAATGTATATGATAAGCATTGTCTTTCTTTGACAAAAGAAGAAGTTCAGGCGAAGTTAGATGCAGGAGTACCGTATGTTATCAGACAGAATAATCCGACAGAAGGAACAACAACATTCCAGGATGAAATTTATGGTGATATTACAGTCGATAACAGTGAATTGGATGATATGATTTTAATTAAGTCAGACGGTTTCCCTACCTACAACTTTGCAAACGTAGTAGATGACCATTTGATGGGAATTACACACGTTGTTCGTGGTAATGAATATTTATCTTCCTCACCAAAATATAACAGATTGTATGAAGCTTTTGGATGGGAAGTACCGGTATATGTACATTGCCCATTGATTACGGATGAAGAACATCATAAATTATCAAAAAGATGTGGGCATTCTTCATATGAAGATTTGATTGAGCAGGGCTTTTTAACAGAAGCAGTCGTGAATTTCGTGGCGTTACTTGGCTGGAGTCCGGAAGGGAATGAAGAAATCTTCTCATTGGAAGGACTTATAAAAGCGTTTGACTATACACATATGTCCAAATCACCGGCAGTATTTGACTATACCAAACTGAAATGGATGAATGGGGAATACATTAAAGCAATGGATTTTGATGCATTTTATGAAAAGGCACTTCCATTCTTAAAGCAGGTAATTACAAAAGATTTGGATTTGAAAAAAATTGCAGAAATGGTTAAAACCCGAATTGAAGTATTTCCGGATATTCCGGCACTTATTGATTTCTTTGAAGAATTACCGGAATATGATATTTCCATGTATACCCACAAGAAGATGAAAACAACACCGGAATCTTCTTTAGAAGTATTAAAAGAGCTTGTTGATATTTTAGAAAAACATGATGATTATTCCAATGATTCGCTCTATCAGTTACTCTGTGATTATGTAGCAGAAAAAGGCTGCAAAAACGGTTATGTTTTATGGCCTGTAAGAACAGCTGTATCCGGCAAACAGATGACACCGGCAGGTGCTACAGAAATTATGGAAATTATTGGAAAGGAAGAGTCTCTTACCAGAATCAAAAAAGGTATTGAGATGTTAGAACGTGCATAATTTCTTAGGAAACGAAGCACAGCAAAGGGCAATAAAACACGGAGCAGGTCCCATGATGGTACTTGCGGGACCCGGCTCCGGTAAAACCTTTGTTATTACAAAAAGAATACAATATTTGATAGAGCATTATTCTATAGAACCATCAAGAATATTGGTGGTTACTTTCACAAGAGCCGCTGCAAAAGAAATGAAACAGCGCTTTTTTTCTTTAGGGCAGTATTGCCCTGTTAATTTTGGCACATTTCATGCCATCTTTTATTCCATTTTAAAAGATTTTTATTATGACAATCCGGATAAAATAGTTATAGAACATAATGAGTATGATTCCTTAACCGAAAAATGTTATGATTTGCTGATTCAAAATAAAAAAATATTGGAAAAATGGCAAAGTATATTTCATTACATTTTGATAGACGAGTTTCAGGATATTAGTGACAGACAATATCAGATTATTCAATTACTTGCGCAGCCTGAAAACAACATATTTATTGTAGGAGATGATGATCAGTCGGTTTATGGATTTCGCGGTGCGATGACAAATGTCTTTTCTTGTTTTAAACAGGATTATCCTGTTACTGAAAAGATAGTATTAAATGTCAATTACCGAAGTACGCAAACAATTGTGGAATTTGCGGAACATGTGATTCGAGAAAATAAAATGCGTATGGATAAGAGGATTTGCGCGGCTAATCCGGGTGGTGAAAAGATTATACAAAAATCTTTTCAGACAAAAGATGCACAGTATGATGCATTAGTAGAGGAGTTAAAGATAGAAAAGGAGAAAAACACACTTTCATCTTCAGTAATTATCTTTCGTACGGGACATGAGATGATACATGTAGTGAAAAAATTGGAAGAAAGACAAATTCCGTATTATACAAAGGAAAAAATAACGTCATTATATGAGCATACAGTATGTCAGGATATTCTATCCGTTCTTTTGTTTTCGAAGGGGGAAAAGCTACGTTGCCATTTTTTTAGATTTATGAATAAGCCTATGAGATATATTAATCGTGATTTTGTAGATGACTATGTGGATTTAGGTGATTTGGCAAAGAAATATACTGCCCAAAAAGATATTATGCATGCTGTTTTGGAATTAGAAAAGCAACTCTTAAGAATGAAGAAAATGCCATTATGTATGGCAATTCATTATTTTCGACAGGTAATGGGATATGATGATTATATTTCCAAAAGCAGAAAACTGTCAGAAAATAAAAAAGAAGAGTGGAGACAGATTGCGGATATTTTGCAGGAATCGTCAAAAGCTTTTCAGAATGTAAAAGTATGGGAAGACTATTTAAAAAAAGAAACCACGTATGAACTTCCGCATAAGAAATCTGAGGATAAAGCGGGAGTAGCGCTTCTAACAATGCATGGTTCAAAAGGATTAGAATTTGAAACGGTTTATATTCCAAATTGCAATGAAGGGATAATTCCCCATAGAAGAGCACGTAAACAGGAAGAAATTGAAGAAGAAAGAAGACTGTTTTATGTAGCAATAACAAGAGCAAAGAAGAAACTTGTTTTACAATATATAACGGGAACAAAGGAGTGTCCTTTCTTCCCGTCCAGATTCATTAAATAATAAATTAAAGCATTTCATCAAATTCTGAGTTGTCAAGATATTCGTCAAAGGCATCAGATGCACGTTCATATTCATCATCATCATCGATGTAACGAAGCTCAGGTTCTTCATTTGGATCATCCGGATTCTCGGAATAGCCATAAATCCAAACACAGCCATCGTGATTTTCGCCTTTTTCATCCAGTGGCAGAAGTGCAATATAATCATTTGCTTCTACACTAAAAATAGTGACAACGGCACAGGTTACGTTTCCATCGTCAAGAGTAAGTTCGACAGTCATTTCTTCGTCAGCTATTTCATTTTGGTTTTTTTTCTTTGTATCAGATTTTGCCATGTTTCATCCTCCTATTTTGATTTCTATTTTATACGGAATAATCATTTTCTTCAATCATTTTTGCATTTATTTTCGTTCACTTATGGATAGAATTATGATAAAATAGACTGTCGAAATATTTTCGAAAGGAGCGTGCTTATGAATCACAATTTCACCATCGAAAAAGTAAATACATGCAAAATGGGAGTTACGCTTACAAAAGAAGGAATATTCGTTAACGCTGTCCTTACCGGAAAAAGCAGAAACGGTATGGTTGTGTATGAAGATGATTTTGAAAACGGACATTATATTGATTTTCCGGAAGAATGTCGTATCGGTAATGTGTATCAATGTTTAATTACAGATTATGATGTTACAGGGAAAACATATATGTTGCATGAAGATGGTGTTCCGGTTATTGATCCGTATGCAAAGGCATTTGAAGGTCATCGTATCTATGGTGAAGAACATGTTGCCACTTCGACAGATGGGTTGAAAGCATGCAGATTCGTTAGTGATTCTTTTGATTGGAAAGGAGATAAAAAAATTGGCAGAGCTTATGAAGACAGCATTTATTATGGTCTTCATGTCAGAGGCTTTACAAAGGATGTGTCTTCTAAAATCGATGAAGCAGGAACTTATGCAGGAATTATGCGGAAAATACCATATCTTAAAAAGCTTGGTATTACAGGCGTTGTACTTCAGCCGCTGTATGAGTTTGAAGAATATACAAAAAACAAATTAAATTATTGGGGCTATCAAACAGGGTTTTATATGGCTCCGAAGAATGCTTATGCCTATACAGATGATGCGGTTAAAGAATTAAAAACGCTTATAAAACAACTGCATAAAAATGAAATGGAAGTTATATTGCAGTTTTATTTTGATGATAAGATGGCATCCGGAGAAGCAAGAGATATTCTAAGTTATTGGGAACAAAGTTATCATATTGATGGTTTTCATTTGATTGGAAATGATGCTCTGGCAAATAAACTGGCAAGAGATCCGTATCTGGCAAATACTAAAATCTGGTGTGAAGGATTTGCAGAAAATTTAGTGAAACCGGATACAGATATGAAACAAAAAACAGAGCGGAGATTAGGGGTATTCCGCAGAAATTATATGTATGAATGCCGTCGCTTTTTAAAGGGCGATGTAGGGATGGTTAATTCGTTTGTGAGCAGACATGCGGAAAATCCGCTGATGCAGGGAACGATTAAATTTATGGCTTCTTATGATGGTATGCGTATGATGGACATGGTATCCTACAACGATAGACATAATGAAGCAAATGAAGAAAATAATATGGACGGAGACCACTACAACTGCAGTTGGAACTGTGGTGTGGAAGGTGAGACGAATAAAAAACAGATACAGCAGCTTCGAAGAAAACAGCTTCGAAATGCGTTTGTAATGCTAATGACATCTCAAGGAACGCCGTTTTTATTCATGGGAGATGAGTATGGACGTTCTTCTGACGGAAATAATAATCCTTATGGACAAGATAACAAACTAAATTATATGCAGTGGCATCTTAAAAAGGTACAGAAAGAGCAGCTTGAGTTTACAATAAAAATGATTGCGATGCGTAAACAGTATGATGTCTTTCGACAAAACAGGCCACTTCGTATGACGGATTATTTATCCTGTGGTTTGCCGGATTTGTCCTATCATGGTAATGAGCCTTGGAATCCGCAGATAAAGAACAGCTCCAGAGAAATCGGCATGCTGTTTGCCGGAGATTATGGCAATAATCCGAAACAAAAGAACAGTCATATATTTATGTTATATAATATGCATTGGGAAAAGCAGGAATTTGCACTTCCAAAGCTTATGAAAGATATGGAATGGGAACTGCTTTTAGATACGGAAAATGTCATGCCAGAGGATTCTTTGAGTGACGATACGGAAAAAACTTCTATTGGAATGAATACCGGGTTTGTACCGGGAAGAAGTGTCCGTATCTATATTGCAAAAGAAAAAAAGCCTGTTGTAAAGACATCAGTAAAAAGACGTAAAAGCGAGGAGAAAAAGTGAAAGCGCTGTCACATTTTAAAACAATAATGCATCATAAGAAATTGGTTCGTAAGGGCTGTTTTAAAGTGGGACTGTATTGGCAGGGAGTAACCCATGACCTTTCTAAATTTTCGCCATCGGAATTTATCGTTGGAGCCAAATATTATCAGGGCACGCGTAGTCCGAATAATGCAGAAAGAGAAGCAATCGGATATTCTTCTGCATGGCTTCATCATAAGGGCAGAAATAAACATCATTACGAATATTGGATTGATTACAGCTCAAGAGCGAATCCGCCGGGAATGTTGCCATGTCCAATGCCGGATAAATATATTGCGGAGATGATTATGGACAGGATTGCGGCATGTAAAACGTATCAGGGTAAAGCATATACCGATAAAAGTCCGTTGGAATATTATCTGGCAGGAAAAGATCCGGCTCCGATTCATGAATATACGAAAAAGTATCTGGAACAGTTTTTATATATGCTGGCGGAAAAAGGAGAAGAAGAAACATTCCGATTTATAAAAAAAGAATTCCTAAAAAAGTAAAAAAGGTATATACTTTTATAGGTTTATGAAATAAATGCGATAAGCATACAGGAAATGAGGAGACAATTATGATAGACAATAAGAAAGTGTTATTTTCAGGAATGCAGGCGACAGGTAATTTAACATTGGGAAATTATCTTGGAGCATTGAAGAACTGGGTAACATTGTGTGATGAATATGAATGCTTTTATTCTGTAGTGGATTTACACTCCATTACAGTTAGACAGGACCCGGCAGAACTTCGCAAAAGAGCAAGAAATCTGCTGACATTATATATTGCAGCCGGACTTGATCCGGAAAAGAACTGTTTATATTATCAGTCTCATGTATCAGGACATTGCGAGCTTTCATGGATATTAAACTGCTTTACTTATATGGGTGAGTTAAACAGAATGACTCAGTTTAAGGATAAAGCAGCAAAGCATGCAGATAATATTAATGCAGGTTTATTTACATATCCTGTACTTATGGCTGCGGATATTCTTTTGTATCAGGCAGATGTAGTACCGGTTGGAAAAGACCAGTTACAGCACCTTGAAATCACAAGAGATATTGCACAAAGATTTAATGCGATTTACGGAGATGTATTTACGATTCCTGAGCCATATATCGGAAAATCCGGTGCCAAGATTATGAGCTTACAGGAACCGACAAAGAAAATGTCCAAATCAGATGAAAATCCAAATGCAAGTATTTATCTGATGGATGATCCGGATACAATTATGCGTAAGTTTAAACGTGCGGTTACGGATTCAGAAGGATGTGTACGTTATCATGAAAGCCAGCCGGGAATCAGCAATCTGATGGATATTTATGGTGCTTGCACAGGTAAGACATATGCAGAAATCGAAAAAGAATTCGAAGGAAAAGGTTACGGAGACTTTAAAGCAGCCGTAGGTGAATCTGTAGTAGACGTATTAAAACCACTGCAGGATCGTTTTGCAGATTTGTCGAAGAATAAAGACTATATTGATTCGGTGATTAAAAACAATGCAGAAAAGGCAAACTATTTTGCAACAAAAACATTACGAAAAGTACAGAAAAAAGTAGGTTTCCCTGAAAGAATCAGATAAGGAGGAATGCTTTTCATGAAGAAAGAAAAGTATGTAGCATATATATCTACTTATACGATTGGAAATAAAGATCAGTGTGGAATTAAAATTTATGATGTGGATTTGGAAAAAGGATATCTGACAGAAAAAGATCAGGTAGAGATTACAAATTCTTCTTACATCACGATTTCTCATAATCAAAAATATCTATATTCCATTACGGATTTTGGTGTAGAATCATATAAAATTCAAAAAGACGGTAGCTTGAAGCATATCAATAATGCATCGATTAATGGGATGAGAGGCTGTTATCTTTCGACAGACTATGAAGAAAAGTTTTTGTTTGTTGCAGGATATCATGATGGTAAGATTACGGTCCTTCGCTTAAATGCTGATGGTTCTGTAGGTGAAATTACAGATGAGATTTACTGTAAAGGTATGGGAAGCGTTGCGGAACGTAATTTCCGTCCCCATGTAAATTGTGTAAAAATGACAAGAGATAATAAGTATCTGTGTGCAGCGGACCTTGGAATGGACCATGTAAATGTATACAGACTTGACCATGTGTTAGGCAAACTAAAGCTTGAAGATATTATCAGAAGCGAGCAGGAGTCAGCTCCACGTCATTTAAAGTTTTCAAAAGACGGAAAAATTTTGTATATTGTCCATGAACTAAAAAATTATATTGATGTATATACTTATACAAATGAGAATGATAATCCGGAATTTGAAAAAATTCAGACGATTTCTACATTAAATGATTATCATGCAAGCAGTTCAGCGGCAAGTGCACTGAATTTTTCAGCTGATTTTCAGTATCTTGTGTCATCCAATGCAGGAGATAATAGTGTAGTTGTATATAAGATTGATGAACAGACAGGTTTGCTTGAAAAGCTTTTCTGTCTTCCAATCAGTGGAGACTATCCAAAGGATGCGGCATTGTTCCCGGATAATAAGCATTTACTTTCTTTAAATCATGAGTCAAATACAATGACATTTTTCTCCGTGGATTTAGAAAAGGGATTGCTTGTTATGAACGGCAAAGAGAAAAAAGTGGCATCACCAAACTGTGCCATTTTTCATAAATTAAACCAATAACTCTAAAAGAAAGGAAGCGTGTGTATCTTTTAACTCTAGAGTGCATACAAGGTGAAAAACAATGAAATTTTATTGCATGGAAAACTATGACGAAATGAGCAAAAAGGCTGCAAGTATCATTGCATCAAAAATGATTTTAAAGCCTGACTGCGTGCTTGGCCTGGCGACAGGATCTACTCCAATCGGCACTTATAAAAAGCTGGTGGAATGGTACAATGCAGGTGATATTGATTTTGCTCAGGTAAAGACAGTAAATCTTGATGAATACAAAGGTTTACCGGAAGATAATGATCAGAGTTATCGCTATTTTATGAATGATAATTTATTCAACCATGTAAATATTGACAAAGCATGTACATTCGTACCAAATGGTTTGGAAAAAGATAGTGCGAAAGCGTGTGCAGATTATAATGCGATTATCAAGAGCATGGGTGGCGTTGACTTACAGCTTCTGGGACTTGGACACAATGGACATATTGGTTTTAATGAACCTTCTGATCATTTTGAAAAGGAAACACATTGTGTTAACTTAACTCCAAGAACAATTGAAGCAAATAAACGTTTCTTTGCAAGTGAAGCAGATGTACCAAGACAGGCATATACAATGGGCTGTCAGACAATTATGAATGCAAAAAGTGTATTAGTAGTTGTATCAGGTGAAGATAAAGCGGATATTGTTGCAGAAGCATTTGCCGGTCCGATTACACCTCAGGTTCCAGCATCTATTTTACAGATGCACCAGGATGTAACAGTTGTAGGCGATAAAGCAGCAATGAGTAAATTGATGGATTTATTAGCTAAATAATGGATTTTTCCATGATTTCTATGAGGAATATCAAATGATTATCCAAAATGGAATGATTTTTACGGAAGACGGTAAATTTGAAACAATAGATTTGGCTATTGAAGATGATGTTATCGTTTGTGAAACAAAACAGAATGAAGTGATTGACGCAAGTGGGCTGTATGTGATTCCCGGACTGATAGACATCCATTTACATGGCTGTATGGGTCATGACTTTGGAGAGGCGTCGCATGAGGCGATTGCCGCAATGGCAAAATATCAGTTGCAGAACGGAGTTACAGCGATATGCCCTGCGTCAATGACTTTGGATGTAGAACATTTAAAGGACATTTTCAGCAATGCTGCCTCGTATCAAAGTGATGAAGGTGCAGAGTTTGCAGGCATATACATGGAAGGTCCTTTTTTGTCTGCAAAAAAAAGAGGAGCACAGTCAGAAAAGTATTTACAAAAGGCAGATGCAGAGTTGTTTGAGATGCTCCAAAATACTGCAGGAAATAGGATAAAAGTAGTTGCTGTCGCACCGGAAGAGGAAGGTGCATTGGCGTTCATTGAAGAAATGTCAAAAAAGGTACAAGTTTCCGTAGCACACACATGTGCAGACTATACTACAGCCATGAAGGCATTTGCATGCGGAGCAAGACAAGTAACGCATTTGTACAATGGTATGAATGGTATGAATCATCGTGAACCGGGAGTAATTGGCGCCGTTGCGGATGCTGAAAATGCTATGGCAGAGCTGATATGTGATGGTATGCATATTCATCCCGCTGTAGTGAGAGCCACCTTTAAAATGCTCGGAGATGACCGAATTATCATGATAAGTGATAGTATGAGTGCTTGTGGTCTTGGAGATGGTCTGTATGAGCTTGGTGGACAAGCAGTAGATGTAAAAGCTCAGGTTGCACGAATTGCCGGGACAGATGTGATTGCAGGTTCTGTAAAAAATATAATGGAATGTATGAAAACCGCAGTAAAGCATATGAATATTCCACTGGAAAGTGCTGTAAAAGCATGTACACATAATCCGGCAAAAGCAATTGGAATATATGAGCAAATGGGTAGTATTTCCGGCGGGAAGAAAGCGAATCTTGTTCTTCTCGATAAAGAATTACAGATCAAGATGATTATAAAAGATGGAAGAATCGTATATTCCATATCTTAAATATAGCTTTATCAGATAATACATCAGATAAAAGAAAGGTAGAAACCATGAGTTTGCCCGGCGTCTATAAGACAGCTTTAAAGGACGGTACAACTTCATATCGTGCATCTCTTACGTATAAAAGCAAGCACATAAGTCTTGGGAGTTTTTTAAAGGAAAAAGATGCCCATGAGGCCTACCTGATGGGGAATATGCTGCTTACTTCAAAATATCTGCAAATCCATGATTATTCAAAAAAATCAGCACTTAGCTTTGAAAAATGGGTTTCTCTTGTTAATTTAAGAGATAATGGTATTTATTTTTCCACACCGATTTATTTGCAGAAATCCTATTTTATATATTATCTTGCAATGGATATGGAATTGAAATTTGACTTAGATGATTTGTTTTATTATGCATCTCATAAAATCATGCAAAGAAATGGACATTTATTTGTAGCAGATTATGGAATGCAGGTCAGTGTGCCCTCCAGATATGGTATTAAAAATTATGCGATACCGGGAAAAGATTATATATTTATCAATCAGGATCCTTATGATTTCCGTTATGAAAATATTCAGATTTTGAATACATATTATGGCGTTTCGGCAGTACAGAAAAAGAAGGAAACAAAATATAGAGCACGTCTTCATATCAGGAGTTATTATCTTATCGGATATTATGATTCAGCACTGGAGGCGGCTATTGCATATAATAAAGCGGTTGATATAGTGCGAAAGAACGGAATTACAAAAAATTATACGATTAATTATATTGATGAAGTACCTGCATCCGTGTATGCAGATATTTATGATAAACTAACGATTTCAGACAAAATATATGAGCTGAAAAATGCATCAAATGACTAAAAAATGAAAATTGGAAAGAAATTAGTATTGTTTCTTTTGGGAATACTGCTTTTGACAGGTTGTGCAAAACCAAATGAACAGATACAAAAAACAGGCTTACATTTAAATACGGTTATACAGGTGACCTTATATGATGCGGCACAGGAGCCGCTACTGGAAGAGTGCTTTCGGATGGCGGATGAATACGAACAGATGCTTAGTGCTACGGTGGAAGGGTCTGATGTGTGGAACATAAATCATAATGGACATAAAGGCGTGTTGGTAAAGGATGAGACCGGTTATTTGTTGGAACAGGCACTGGGCTATGCCAAACAGACGAATGGAGCAGTAGATCCGACGATAGGGGCAGTCAGTACTTTATGGGATTTTTCATCGGAAAAGAAAGAACGTGAAGTTCCAAATGCGGATTTGATAAAACAGGCATGTACATACATTGGTTATGATAAGGTTATTTTCACAAAACAAGCGGAAGGGTATTTGGTCAAAACGACAGATGAAAATGTCAGAGTCGATCTTGGTTTTATTGCCAAAGGATATATCGCGGATAAAATGAAGGAATATCTTTTGGAAAATCATGTAGAGCATGGCATTATTAATTTGGGCGGCAATATATTGACAATAGGCGCAAAACCAACAGGTGACCTATTCTCGATTGGTATTAAAAAGCCTTTTTCAGAGAATGGAGAAACGATAACAAATATTTCCGTGAAAGATAAGTCTGTTGTTTCATCGGGGATTTATGAACGATATTTTGAAAAAGAAGATAAACTATATCATCATATATTAGATACAGAAACAGGTTACCCAATCGAAAATGATGTATATCATGTTACGATTGTTTCCGAATCGTCTATGCAGGGGGATGCATTATCTACAGCATGTCTTGTGCTTGGGAAAGATAAAGGAATGGAATTGATTGAACAGACCCCCGACTGTGAAGCAATATTTATAACGAATACATATGAGATATATAAAACGTCTGGTCTGAAATGACAGGGCGTTTTCTTTTTGTAAGGTGAAATTCTATGGCATGAATTGGAAGAAAGCTGCATACACTAATAAAAGGTACGTTTATAGTTGATATACAGGAGAGTGTATGTATCGAAAATATGGCATTTTATTATATATATCATTAGTATTGCTCGGCATGAGTGTTTTTGTTGCAAAGAAGGTGGATAAGCTTGTAAGCCTTCCTGCATTTCAAATGACAGTTTATGAGCTGGAAGAGGAGCTTGCACAAAAAAAGAATGACGGATTGCAAATAAAAGTGCAGAAGCTTTTGAAGGAAATATCCTCAAAGCAAAGGGATGTACATTATGAAGTATTGTCTAAAACGAAAGACAATATTACGCCCATATCCGGTAATAAATTGGATGGACAGGTTCTAAATGAAAAGGATACGGAAATATTATGCAGACTTGTAGAAGCAGAAGCAGGCGGAGAGGATTTTGAAGGAAAGAAACTGGTGGCGCATGTTGTGCTAAACAGATTAAAGCATGAACAATTCCCGGATACAATTGAAGATGTGGTATTTGAAACCAAGCATGGTATAACACAGTTTTCACCGGTAAAGGACGGACGGTATTATCGGGTAAAGGTTTCGGAAGAAACAAAACTTGCGGTGGAACAAGCTGTAAAAGATGATGACAATGCAGGTGGAGCAATTTATTTTGTAAATAGTGAAATTGCTGACAGCAGTGCAATGAAATGGTTTGATTCAAAGTGCACATATTTATTCAGACATGGTAATCATGATTTTTTCTCATAAAAAGCAGAACTATATTCGAATAATATTTTGCAGAGGTTTTACATTCTGACAAAATGTGTTATAATTATACGGCTTGGATTTTGTAGAAGAGTGAGGAGTGAAAAAATGGTTAAATATTACAGTACGAGGAGCGATATCGAACCTGTTCAAGCATCTGAAGCAGTTTTAAAAGGCTTAACAAGTGACGGTGGTTTATTTGTTCCGGATCATATTCCGGCACTTGAGATGACTATGAAAGAGTTATCCGAATTGTCCTATCAGGAAGTCGCATACGAAGTAATGAAATTATATCTTTCCGATTATACGGAAGAAGAATTAAAAAATTGTATTAACAATGCATATGATTCAAAATTTGATACAGAAGTAATTGCACCGCTTACCGAAGCGGATGGGGCTTTTTATCTGGAATTGTTCCATGGTTCAACAATTGCATTTAAGGATATGGCACTTTCTATTTTACCGTATCTGATGACAACAGCTGCTAAAAAGCACAATATCAAAAATGATATCGTTATTTTGACAGCAACAAGCGGAGATACAGGAAAAGCTGCACTTGCAGGCTTTGCAGAAGTAGAAGGTACAAAAATCATTGTATTTTATCCAAAGAACGGTGTAAGTCCGATTCAGGAAAAACAGATGGTTACACAAAAGGGAGATAATACTTTTGTAGTAGGTATTCACGGGAATTTCGATGATGCACAGACCGGCGTAAAGAAAATTTTTGGTGATAAAGAATTTGCGGCATTAATGGATGAAAAAGGATATCAGTTCTCATCTGCCAATTCCATCAATATCGGTAGATTGGTTCCGCAGATTGTATATTATGTTTATTCATATGCACAGCTTTTAAAAGAAGAAAAGATTACGGATGGAGAGAAAATTAACGTAGTTGTTCCAACCGGTAATTTTGGTAATATTCTTGCAGCATATTTTGCAAAATATATGGGTGTGCCAATTCATAATCTGATTTGTGCATCTAATGAAAACAAAGTATTATATGATTTCTTTAAGACCGGTGAATATGACAGAAACCGTCAGTTTGTACTGACATCTTCCCCATCCATGGACATTTTGATTTCCAGCAATTTAGAGCGTTTGATTTATTTGATTGCAGGAAGAGATGCTGAAACAAATGCAGCATGCATGGCTGCTCTTTCTAAAGACGGAAAATATGAAATCACAGCAGAAATGAAAGAGAAGCTTGATGAATTCTACGGCGGATATGCAACAGAGCAGGAAACAGCTGAGAAAATCAAATCATTATATGAAAAATGCGGTTATGTAATTGATACACATACAGCAGTAGCGGCAACGGTATATGATAAATATGTAGCGGAAACAGGAGATACTCATAAAACAGTAATTGCATCTACTGCAAGTCCATTTAAGTTTACAAGAAGCGTTATGGATGCACTCGATAACAAATATAGCGAAATGTCTGATTTTGAATTAGTAGATGAATTATCGAGAATTGCGAATGTTACTGTTCCGAATGCAATTGAAGAAATTCGTACAGCGGAAGTTCTTCACAATAACATTTGTGATAAAGAGGATATGGCAAATATTGTGAAACAATATTTACATATATAAATGTGTAAATGGGCAGAAAACCCAAGAGGTAATAGCATGGAAGAAAAGAAACACATCCTTATGGTGGATGATGTTACAACAAATTTAAAATGTGCATCAGAGGTTTTAAGTGATCGATATAAGGTGTCTATGGTAAAATCAGGCGCACAGGCACTTAAATTTCTGGAAAAGACAATGCCGGATTTGATTTTATTGGATATTAGTATGTCTGATATGGATGGATATGAAACATTGTCCCACATTAAAATGAATCCGAAGTGGACAGATATTCCGGTAGTTTTTCTGACAGCAAATGTAGATGGTGAAAGCGAAATCAAAGGCTTGAAAATGGGTGCGATGGATTATATTCGTAAGCCATTTGCTCCGGATGTTATGCTGAGCCGTGTCGAAAAGATTTTGCTTATGGAAGAACATCGTAAAATGCTGGAGCTTACAGCAAAAAAAGATGCGCTTACAGGATTGTGGAACAGAAGACATTTAGAAGAGTGTATCGAAAGCCTTGCGGCTAAAAAAGATGCTACTGCAGCTTTTTTGTTGATTGATTTAGACGACTTTAAGCAGGTAAATGATCAGATGGGGCATCTTGTAGGAGATGCGGTATTAACACATTTTGCAAAAGAACTTAAAAAGATATTGGCTGATGAAGATATCATATTTAGAATCGGTGGAGATGAATTTGTTGTGTTGGCAACTTCCGTAACGACTACTGAGGAAGTTGAAAAGCTTGCGGCTTTAATCAACGAAGAAGTTATTACAAGGGTAAACCTGTTAAAAGGTTCCGGAGCAAATATTTCTGCATCAATTGGTATTTCAATGATTCCGGATAACGGAAAGGATTTGAAAACTGTATATAATAAGTCTGATAAAGCGTTATATCTTGTGAAGAAAAATGGAAAGAATTCATACCATTTTTACCAGGAACGGGAAAAAGGCTTGAATGAGATGATGTGTGAGGAGGAAGAAAGTACTTACGCTGATTTGGAACAGTTAAAAAATCTTATTCGGGAAAAACGTAACATTTCCGGTGCGTATGAAGTAGAATACGAAGGCTTTAGAAGAATCTTTCAGTTTATCTCACGTTCTGTAAAACGTTCTAAACGTAATGTGCAGATTGTATTATTTACGTTGTCTGAACTGGAAAATGTTTCGTGTGAAGTGGATATGTTAGAAAGAACGATGCTTCGTATTGGTTCTATCATTATGGCTTCTCTTCGAAAGGGAGATGTGGTGACACAATACAGCAGTAATCAATATGTGGTTATTTTGATTGATACGGATACAAATAATGGAAAAATGGTTGCAGACCGTATAGAGACTGCATGGAAAGCCCAGGATGAAACAGGTCCGAAGGCATATAAGCTCAAATATGATATAGAGCAATTTGAAACAAAAGACGAAAAGTGGGATGGTAAATAGTATGGAATCTTCATTTCTTTTTTTGGATATATTGATTATAGGTTGTGGATTATATTTGGTATATACTGCATATAAAATGAAAAAAACCGGTGAAATTAATAATACAGTTATTGTTGGGAAAAACTGTGATATTAGTAAAGCAAAAGATAAACAGGGTTTTATTGATTACATGTATAAAAAGTCTATTATTATGGGAATTATCATTGCTCTTGGCGGAGCATTTGATTATGCAAATGAGAAGTATTTGAACATACCATATATGGGACTGATAGGAAGTATTGTGTTTTTTGTGTTTATTGCAATTTATTGTAAAATCACAATGGATGCACAGAAGAAATATTTAGAACCTGATTTAAAGAGTAAAATTAAAAGAACAAGATAAAAAATGCCCCATGTAGGGGCATTTTTTATGGTCGTTCATCAATTTTTTTGTATTGTTTGTCATAACCGATTGGTTTATATGCCGGACGAATGATTTTTCCGTTGTTGGCAAGCTCTTCCATACGATGCGCACTCCAACCCGAAATACGCGCCATTGCAAAGATTGGTGTATATAATTCCAGTGGAAGCCCCAGCATTTTATATACAAATCCGGAATAGAAGTCTACGTTTACACAAACACCTTTATAAATCTGTCGTTCTTCGGCAATTACGCTTGGAGTGATACGTTCTACAAGATTATATAAAGCAAATTCTTTTTGGTATCCTTTTTCTTCGGAAAGCTTTTCTACAAAGGATTTGAAAATAACGGCTCTAGGATCTGATTTTGAATAAATAGCGTGTCCGAAACCGTAAATCAAACCGGCATGGTCGAAGGCTTCTTTATGAAGCAGTCGTTTGAGATAATAACGAACTTCTTCTTCATTTTCCCAATCCGATACATTTTCCATCATATCTTCAAACATTTTGACAACTTTGATATTGGCACCACCGTGGCGAGGTCCCTTTAAGGAACCGATAGCTGCAGCAATAGCAGAGTATGTATCGGTAAGAGATGAAGTAACAACGTGGGTTGTAAAAGTGGAGTTGTTACCGCCACCGTGCTCCATATGAAGAATTAGTGCAACGTCTAAAATTTTAGCTTCCAGAGGTGAGTATTTACTGTCCGGACGTAAAATACGAAGAATGTTTTCGGCAGTAGATAACTCAGGGTCAGGCTGGTGGATGAATAAGCTGTTTCCGTCATGATAGTGGCTGTAAGCCTGATAACCATAGATAGATAATAACGGAAAAATACTAATCAACTGAATACACTGTCTTAATACGTTTGGAAGAGAAGTATCATCAGCTCTGTCATCATAGGAATACATTGTCAATACGCTTCTTGCAAGCGTGTTCATCATATCTTTACTTGGTGCTTTCATAATAATATCACGAACAAAGCTTGTTGGTAGAGAACGATAGCGTCCAAGTAATTTTTGGAAATTTTTTAATTCTTCGGTATTTGGAAGATCACCAAACAGAAGTAAGTAAGTGATTTCTTCAAAACCAAATCGATCTTCAAAGCTAAAGCCTTGTATCAAATCCTCTACATCATATCCGCGGTAAAATAATCTGCCGTGTGTAGGGACAGATTCTCCATTAATTATTGTGGAAGCACGAACGTCGGAAATTGTGGTAAGTCCGGTAAGGACACCTTTACCGTTAATATCACGAAGACCACGTTTTACATCATATTTTGTAAATAAGGAAGAATCAATAATACCTGCTTCTTCACTTTTTTTAGCGAGGCTAACAATTTCGGGAGTAATTTCGGAAAAATTGTTATTAATCATTTAACAGACCACCTTTCTTGATTTTTTATATATAAAATAGATATATCAAAATTGTATTGCGATATGCTTCAATATTTTAACATAATGAAGTGTTTGAAGCAAGAGAAAAAGAGTTTGTTTACATTTGTCTGTATGGATTTGACAGACAAAATAAACTGTATCAAAATAATAGAATAGCAGCATAGTAAAAACAGATAAGAGAGGATGCAAAATAAAAAATATATGAATATTTATTTAAAGAGATTACAGAGATTGCGTGATTTGATGCAGAAATATCATATAGATTATTATTTGATTACAACACAGGATTACCATAATTCGGAATACGTTCATGACTACTTTAAGGAACGTGAATATATTAGCGGTTTTACCGGCTCTAATGGTACATTGCTGGTTTCCATGCAGGAAGCATACCTATGGACAGACGGAAGATATTATTTGCAGGCAGAATCAGAGCTGAAAGACACGACTATAATGTTATGTAAACAAGAAAAGGGACATGCGACGATTGAAGACTTTTTAGAGGAAAGGATGACAAGCGGACAATGTCTTGGATGTTACGGGCAGTGTTTAACAGCAGCTTATGGTGAAAAACTGGAAAAGATATGTGAGAATTATCAGGCAAGTATCAAGTCTGATTTGGATTTACCACGTATGATGTGGGATTCGCCGGATATGCCATGTAATCCTATATGGGTTTTAGAAGATCGGTATACAGGCAAAAGCAGCAAATCGAAATTAAAAGAGTTACGTGACTGGCTTTCTCAAAAGGGCGGAAAGTATTATTTTTCATCGAAGCTTGATGATATCATGTGGCTTTATAATATTCGTGGTAATGATGTGGAATGCAATCCTGTGGCACTGAGTTATACATGGATTTCCGAAAAGGAAGCATATCTGTTTATACAAAAGCGGGCTGTTACAAAAGAAGTACAAAAGTATTTTGAAGAAAATGAAATCACAGTTGTTGATTATACGGAAACAATGGATTTTATAAAGGCATTTACTTTTCAGAAGGATGATGTGGTAGTTCTTCATAAAAAGAATATAAGTTACAGCTTTTACAAAGCATTATCAGCCAAAACAAACGTACTGGATGAACAAAATATTTTAGAAAAGTATAAAAGTATAAAAAATAAAACGGAGCTTGAACACATCAGGGAAGCGTATCTTTATGATAGTGTAGCAGTTTGTCGTTTTATAGCATGGGTAAAAGAAGCGGTAAAAACAGATACTGTCACAGAAATATCTGCAGCAACCTACTTAGATGACCTACGAAAGGAACTTCCCGGCTTTTTGGGCCTATCCTTTCCGACAATTTGCGGATACAAAGAGAATGCTGCAATTGTTCATTATGAAGCAACGCCAAAAACAAATAAAAAACTGAAACCGGAAGGGATGCTGCTTGTTGATTCCGGTGGACAATATTTAAAGGGAACGACAGATGTTACAAGAACGATTGTACTTGGCAGGCTTACCGAGGAAGAAAAGGAAATGTATTGTGCTGTTGTAGCCGGTATGCTTCGCCTTGCCGATGCTGTCTTTTTGGAGGGTTGTACCGGCAGAAATCTTGACATATTGGCAAGAGAGCTGTTGTGGAAAAGAGCATTGGATTACAAGCATGGTACGGGACACGGAATCGGTCATGTGCTAAACGTTCATGAAGGACCTCAAAGCTTACGATGGAATTATATTGAAAACATGACAGAAACGATATTATGCTCCGGAATGCTGTTAAGCGATGAACCAGGAATATATTTAGCAGGGAAATTCGGTATCAGACTTGAAAACATTCTGGAAGTGACAGAAGATAAACAGAATGAATACGGACAGTTTTTAAAATTTCATCCGTTGACATATGTGCCTCTTGATAGGGATGCGCTGGATAAGAAATACTTATCAAAAGATGATATTCTGCGGATTAACAAATATCATCAAAATGTGTATCAGAAAATACTGCCGTTTTTGACATCGGAAGCGGAAAAAGAGTGGCTTAGAAACGAAACGAATCCTATTGACTTTTAAACATATTTTTGAGATAATATCGTCAAATGTGCGATTATTGCACATGAAAAAAAACAACGCCGTAATATACGGTTAATATATTTTATAGGAGGAAATATAAATGGCAACAAAAGCGTATTATCCAATTTCCGAAA